>DATGDQ010000322.1:0-3913 GCA_035310785.1 Gemmatimonadaceae bacterium
GCACTTTCTTCTGCAGCGCCTCGAGGACGTACGGACCTTTTTTTACGCTTCTCGCCATGTTGAGCTCTCGAAAGGACTGAAGACTGATGTATCGGCTTTACTGCGTCGCCTTGCCGCGCTTGCGACCGCGTACGATCAACCGCTGCGAGGACTTCTTCTTGTTACGCGTCTTGACGCCTTCCTTCTTGCCCCACGGGCTCACCACGTTGCGCCCGCCGCGTGTGCGGCCGCCATGCGGGTGATCCACCGGGTTCATGACTTCGCCGCGCACCTTCGGACGACGTCCCTTCCACCGCGTCTTGCCCGCCTTGCCGGCGGACAGCAGCTCGTGCTCCGAGTTGCCGACGACGCCGATCGTCGCCAGACAGTTGCCGTGCACCTGCCGCATCTCGCTCGAGCCCAGGCGCAGCGTCACGTACTCGCCTTCCTTGGCGACGACGTTCGCCGACATGCCCGCCGACCGCGCCATCTGTCCACCCTTCCCGATCTTCAGCTCGATGTTGTGCACATCGGTGCCGAGCGGGATCTCACGCAGCGGAAGCGCGTTGCCCAGGCGAATGTCCGCGCCCTTGCCCGAGACGATCGAATCGCCCACGCCCAGCCCCTTCGGGTGCAGGATGTAGCGCTTCTCGCCATCGGTGTACTCGACCAGCGCGATGCGCGCCGAACGGTTCGGATCGTACTCGATCTCGCGCACCGTGCCCACGATGGCGAACTTGTCGCGCTTGAAGTCGATCACGCGGTACATCCGCTTGTGACCGCCTCCGCGACGACGCATCGAGATGTGGCCATGGTTGTCACGCCCGCCCGACTTCTTGATCGGCTCGAGCAGCGACTTCTCGGGCGTCGAGCGCGTGATCTCGCTGAAGTCCGCGACGGTGCGAAAGCGCGTGCCGTGCGTGACCGGCTTGAATTGACGGATTGCCATGACTCGCTCAGCCCTCGAAGATGTCGATCGTGTCGATCGTTTCGCCCTCACGGAGCGTCACGACTGCCTTTTTCCAATGCGCCTTGCGGCCGGCCGTCTTGCCCATGCGCTTCGCCTTGCCGCGCTGGTTCGACGTCCACACACCCGTGACGTGCACGGCGAACAGCTGCTCGATCGCGCGCCGGATGTCCGGCTTCGTCGCATCGGGATGCACCTGGAACGTGTACTCGCCGCGCTCCTGATACGCCGCCGAGCTCTGCTCGGTGACGATCGGGCGAACGATCGTATCGTAGAGTGATGGCATCGGTTACTTCCCCTTCTTCTTTGGCTTCGCCGCGGACTTCTTCGCGGCGGCTTTCCTTGACGACTTCTTCTCGTCCTTCTTCGCCGGCTTGGCCGCCTTCTTCTTCGCGGGCGCCTTCTCCGACTTCTTGCTCACGGTCTTCTTCGCCGCAGCCTTCGCGGCCGTCTTCTTCTTCGCCGGTGCCGCAGCCTCGCGCTTCGGCGCCTTCTCGCGCGGCGCTGGCTCCGTTTCCGGAATCGGCTCGAGCGTCTGCCCGATCGCGCTGCCTTCGATCACCACGACATCCGACCAGAGGATGTGGTAGGCCGACACATCGGAGTACGGGAGCACGTGCACGGTGGGAAGATTGCGACCCGAGAGATGCAGATTCTGCTTCACGCCGTCGGTGAGGATCAGCACCTTCTGATCATTCACGCCGAGCCGGTCGACGAACGCCGCGAGACGCGAGGTCTTGGGCGCATCGTAGCTGAACGCATCGACGACGATCACCGCGCCTTCACGCGCACGCGCGTTGAACGCGCTGCGACGCGCGAGCGCGCGCACCTGCTTCGGCACGAACTGCGCGTAGCTGCGCGGGATCGGACCGAACACGGTGCCGCCGCCCACCCACTGCGGTGCGCGAATGGAGCCCTGCCGCGCGCGCCCGGTGCCTTTCTGCTTCCACGGCTTCTGGTTGCCGCCGATGACGCGACCGCGCGTCTTCGTGGCCGCGTTGCCCTGGCGCTGATTGGCGAGGAACGCCTTCACGGCCTGGTGCAGCACCGGCTTGTTCACGACGCCGTCGAACAGGTCCCCGGGAAGCGCCACGCGCTCGCGCGACGTGCCGTTGCCCGTGTACGCGGCAGCGTCGAAGCTGTTGGTCGTCTCGGCCATGCTAACCCTGCTTCCGTACGAGGAGAATACCGTTCGTCGGACCGGCGACCGCGCCGCGCAGATAGATCAGATTGCGCTCGGCGTCGATCTTCTCGACCCGCAGATTCGTCTGTGTGTGCCGCTCCGCGCCGTAGTGACCGGGCATCTTCTTGCCCTTGATCACGCGCGACGGATCGGTGCCGGGTCCGATCGAGCCGGGCCGGCGATGCTTCGTGTTGCCGTGCGTGTTTGGCCCGCCGCCGAAGCCCCAGCGCTTCACGACGCCCTGAAAGCCGCGACCCTTCGTGGTGCCGGTGACCTTCACGCGCTCGCCGACCGTGAAGATGTCGACGCCCACGGTCTGCCCGACCGCGAGCTCGGGCATCTTGTAGTCCTTCGCCTGCGTGTCATCGAGCCGGAACGAGCGGAGCACGGCCGGCGGCGCATCGAGCCCCGCCTTCTTCGCGTGCCCGACTTCCGCCTTCGTCGCGCGGCGACCACGCGGCGTGCGCTCCTTCCCCTTCGATTCGCGGCGCAGCCGCTGCGTGCCGTGACCGAGCTGCACCGACGCGAAGCCGGCCTTGCTCTTGTCCGTCACCGCGACCACCGGATTCGGCGCGGCCTCGACGACCGTGCACGGAATCTGTTGCCCGCTCTCGTTGAATATCTGGGTCATTCCCAGCTTCGTACCGATGATGCCGATCATGTTTCCTCTCGGGAGTCACTGGCGAAGCGCATGAGCGCCTCGTGCGCCAGTTGGACCATGCCGCCCCCGCCGCTGCGGGGCGCGGGACCTACTCGACCTTGATCTCGACGTCGACGCCGGCCGGCAGATCGAGCTTCGTGAGCGCGTCCACCGTCTGCGCGCGCGAATCGAGAATGTCGATCACGCGCTTGTGCGTCTTCAGCTCGAACTGCTCGCGCGATTTCTTGTCGACGTGCGGCGAACGGAGCACCGTCCAGCGCTGCGTCTTCGTGGGCAGCGGAATCGGACCCGACACCTGCGCGCCGGTCTTCTCGGCCGTGCGAACGATGTCTGCCGACGCCTGATCGATCACCGCGTGATCGAATGCCTTGAGTCGAATCCGAATTCTTCCAGCCATGAGCGGTTACCGTTTGACGATGAAGACAGTTGCCAACCGGAAGGCGCCGGACGGCGCCCTCCGTGTGCTCGGAGCTACTTGATGATCTTGGTGACGACGCCGGCGCCGACCGTGCGGCCGCCCTCGCGGATCGCGAAGCGCAGCCCCTCGTCCATCGCGATCGGCGTGATCAGCTCGATCGTCATCTGCACGTTGTCCCCCGGCATCACCATCTCCATCCCTTCCGGCAGCTCCACCGACCCCGTCACGTCCGTCGTGCGGAAGTAGAACTGCGGCCGGTATCCCTTGAAGAATGGCGTGTGCCGCCCGCCTTCTTCCTTGCTGAGCACGTAAACCTCGGCCTTGAACTTGGTGTGCGGCGTGATCGAGCCCGGCTTGGCCAGAACCATGCCGCGCTCCACGTCTTCCTTCGCCGTGCCGCGCAGCAGCAGGCCGGCATTGTCGCCCGCCATGCCTTCGTCGAGCTGCTTCTTGAACATCTCGACGCCGGTCACGACCGTCTTGCGCGTCTCGCGGAAGCCGACAATCTCGACGTCCTCGCCGACCTTCACCTTGCCGCGCTCGATGCGGCCCGTCACCACCGTACCGCGCCCCTGAATCGAGAAGATGTCTTCAATCGGCATCAGGAACGGCTTGTCGATGTCGCGCGCCGGCAGCGGTACGTTCTTGTCCACCGCCTCCATCAGCTCGTCAATCTTGGCTTCCCACTGCGCCTCGCCATTCAAC
>DATGDQ010000323.1:0-15996 GCA_035310785.1 Gemmatimonadaceae bacterium
CGCACACGTTTCGAGTGGGGTTGGACAGCTCGACGATGCAGACGTCTGCGCGGCATTCGAATCGATCGCGAACCAACGAAGGACGGCTCGATCTGGGTCTCGCGACGGGGATCCCACTCGATCTCGATCTCGACCTCGGCACCACGCGCGCGCGAGTCGATTTCAGCAAGCTGTGGGTGAACGCGCTGCGCGTGTCATCCGGAGCGACGGAGGCCGATCTGACATTCGGGAGCGCGAATCCGCAGCCGATGCGTGATCTCTTCGTCGATGCGGGCGTGGGGAGCATCACCATCCACGAGCTCGGAAATGCGCGCGCACAGCGGGCGACCATCGCCGGCACCGTGGGAAGCGTCGATCTCGATCTGGGTGGCGAGTGGAGCGGCGACTTGCCGCTCACGCTTCGTGTCGCTCTCGCATCCGCCACGCTACGGGTGCCGCGCGATGTGGGCATCGCCATGCGCATGTCGAGCCGCATCGCGGAAATCGACGCCGACGGATTTGCGGAGCGGGACGGAGTCCTGTACAGCGCGGGCTACGAGCAAGCGAGGCGCCACGTGCTGCTGGACGGTAGCGCGACGCTCGCCTCTGTCGATATCGTGTGGCGGGACTGAGCGGCCAACTTCTTGCCTCCTCGTCTCGGCTCCCGAACGATCCGAGGCTTCAATGCGCTGGACACCCGGAAACGAGAGCTCCAACATCGAGGATCGCCGCGGTGACAGCGGCGGCGGCGGCTTCGGCATCGGCGGCCTCCATCTCGGCATCGGCGGCACGATCATCGTGCTCGTCCTGAGCCTCCTCTTCCACCGGAATCTCTTCACGCTGCTTGGCGACAGCGGTGCAACGACGACGTCGGCGAGCGATTCCTCCGCGCCTCCGGCGAGTGAAACGCCGGCCGAGCATAAGGAGGTGCAGTTCGTGTCGTTCGTGCTCGACGACGCACAACAGACGTGGGCGAAGATTCTGCCGCAGGAAGGAGCACAGTGGCACGATGCGAAGCTCGTCCTCTTTCGCGACGGCGTGCAGTCGGGATGTGGTCAGGCCGAAACGGCCATGGGACCCTTCTACTGCCCTCTCGACGAGAAGGTCTACATCGACCTCGGATTCTACGACGAGCTGCGCGACCGCTTCGGAGCGCCCGGTGAGTTCGCGCAGGCGTACGTGCTCGCACACGAGCTCGGCCATCACGTGCAGCATCTGGAAGGCATCGACGAGCAGATGCGCCGCGTGCAGAGGCAGCATCCGGATCAGGCGAACGAGCTGTCGGTGAGGCTCGAGCTCCAGGCGGACTGCTTCGCGGGCGTGTGGGGACACTCCACCGAACAGCGTCAGCTGCTCGATCCGGGAGACATCCAGTCCGGGCTGCAGGCCGCCGCATCCGTGGGCGATGACCGAATGCAGAAGATGAGCACGGGCCACGTGTCGCCCGAGTCGTTCACGCACGGCACCTCGGCGCAGCGTGCGGCGTGGTTCAAACGGGGCTTCGACAGCGGCGATCCCAAGGCCTGCGACACGTTCTCCTCGAACGCGAGCTGATCACCTCCTGAGCCTCGCGGCGTTCTGACGCTGCGACTCCGTCGCTGGCCCATCCCTTGCTTTTTCGGAACGGATGAAGCTGCGGAGAGAGCGATGATCATCAAGGGCTTTCGTGTCGGTCCACTGCTCAAGACCACGGGAAAAGAGATCCTGAACGACAACGTGCTTGGGCTCGCCGCACAGGCAGCCTACAACGCGTTCTTCTCGATCTTTCCGTTCTTCCTGTTCGCCGCGCCGCTGCTGTCGCTCTTCGGCGACAAGCAGAAGACGTTCTCCTGGCTGATGACGCAGCTGGCGTCGGTCGTACCGGCGGAGGCGATCGCGCTCGTCCAGAGCGTCGTCAAGGACGTGGTCTTCGCCAAGAACGCGCCGGGACTCGTCTCGGTGGGCGCCATTCTCGCGGCGTGGTCGGGTGGCGCTGTGTTCGGCGCGCTGATCAACACACTGAACACCGCCTACAACGTCGTTGAAACGCGCCCCTGGTGGAAACGCGCGCTCATCCAGCTTGCGTCCGTGCTCGTGATGGGACTGCTCGTGGGCGTGGCGAGCATAGTGATGCTGGCGGGACCGGAGCTCGCGCAGACCGTCGGTGCCAAGCTGCATCTCGATCGGTATTTCGTGCTCGCATGGACGATCCTGCAGTATCCGATGGCGATCTCGCTCATCGTGATCGCCTTCTACCTCATCTACCGCTACCTGCCGAACATCAAGCAGAACTCGAAGCAGATTCTCGTGGGCTCAGTAGTCGGAACCGTACTGTGGCTCCTCGTGACGCTGCTGTTCCGCGTCTACGTCACCGATTTCGGATCGTACAACAAGACGTACGGGACGATTGGCGGCGTGATCGTCTTGCTCACGTGGATGTACCTGACCATGATCGTGCTGCTGTCCGCCGGTGAGCTGAACTCGGAGCTGCATCACGGCACGGGCGCTCTGGAGCCGCGGCGCGGCGCGGTCTACGCCGGACGCGTGGTGACCTCGTCGCATCCGGGCCGCTCATCCACCGATGTGCCGGTCACGGCGTCGGCGTCGCCCACACAACTCTCTTCCATCGCCCCCACTTCCACAGAACCATCATCGCCACACCGCGACCCAGAGCGGTGAGCGAGATCGTCCACCAGATTCCGCTCGTGCCCCAGCGTGTCGCGGCCCACGCCGCGAGCGGAATGCGGAGCGCGGTCAGCGTCGTCGACGTGAGCATCGGCGGCAGCGTATCGCCCGCTCCTCCGAGCGCGCCTTCGAGCACGAGCTCCGCGCCGGCGAACAGCGTCGAGATCGCGCCGATGCGGAGGTAGCGCGCGCTTTCGGCGATCACCAGCGGGTCGCTCGTGAACAGCCGCGCGAAGCTCGTCGCGAGCGAGTACTCGCCGATCGCGGCGACGAGCCCGATCGCCATCGCGAAGCCCGTGGCGATCCACGCCGCGCGCGCTGCGCGATCGACCTGGCGCGCACCGAGATTCTGCCCGACGATCGCAGCCGCCGCAGCGCCGAATCCCACGCCGACCATGTACGACCAGCTCTCCACACGATGCCCGACGCCCAGCGCGGCGAGCGCGGGAGTGCCGAACTTCGTCGTGGTGCGCGTGAGGAACACGTAGATGTTGCTGAACACCACGCCCGTGACGGCGGTGGGGAGCCCGACGCGCACGATCGCGCGTATCGTTTCCAGTGACGGAGCTCCGAATGTCACCATGCGGCGACGCATGAGGATCACGATGCCGACCAGGAACGCGACCGAGCGTGTAAAGACGGTTGCAACCGCTGCACCGGCGATGCCCAGCCGCGGCGCAGGGCCCAATCCCAGTATCAGCACCGGATCGAGCGCCAGCGCGGCGATCACGCATCCGAGCAGCAGCAGGAACGGCGTGTGTGTATCGCCTGCGGAGCGGAAGGCCGCGTCGATGGCGAAGAATCCGAAGATGAGCGGCGCGCCGAGCAGGTAGGTACCGAGATAGCTCTTGCCGAGCGCGGTGACCTCGGGCGGCGTGTGCATGACCGCGAAGAGCGTGTCGAGATGCGAGAGCCCGAGGGTCGCCAGGGCAATGGCAATGGCTATCGAGAGAAACAGCCCATCCGATACGGCTCGTGCCGCCGCGTGATGCAGGCGCTCGCCGTGCCTGCGCGCGGCGATCGCCGTGAGTCCGACGCTCACCATCTCCGCGCACGAGATGAGCATCCACACCCAGAAGATCGACGTGGAGACTGCCGCCAGCCCCTGCGGCCCGATGCGCGTGCCGACCCAGAACGCGTCAACGGTTGCGAAGAGCGTCATGAGGAGCGTCGATGCGACAGCGGGAAGCGCAACGGCGGCGACGGTGCTCGTGAGAGATCCGCTCACGAGCGAGCTCACCGTTTCGTATTCGCCGGTGATCGCCGTCGCGAGGCCATCGCGAGGGTCCATCGGCAACGCGGCCGCCAGGGTAGAGTCCGGCGGCCGCGTGTCGACGACTGAAGCAGGAAGCGCCGTTTCGCTCACGTCTGCAGGGCCTCCGAGGCTTCTGCGATCTGCACGCCGATCGAGCTCAATGCGCGCGCGGCCTGGGACTCCGGGTGCGCGAGCACTATGGGAACGCCCGTATCGCCCCCCTCGCGCACCGCCGTCTCGAGCGGGATCTCGCCGAGCAATGGCACGTGCAGCTCGTCGGCGAGCGCCCGCCCGCCGCCGCTGCCGAACAACGGCGTCGGCTTGCCGCAGTGAGCGCAGAGCAGATAGCTCATATTCTCGACGATACCGATCACGGGCACGTTGACGCGCTCGAACATCTTCGCGCCGCGAAGGGCGTCACCGGTCGACACGGGCTGCGGCGTCGTGACGATCACCGCCCCGTGCACGTGGGTGGCCTGGACGAGCGAGAGCTGCGCGTCGCCGGTGCCCGGAGGCATGTCCACGAGGAGATAGTCGAGCGTGCCCCAGTTCACGTCGCGCAGGAACTGGGTGACGATCTTCATCACGATGGGCCCGCGCCAGATTGCCGGCTGTTCGCGCTCGATGAGAAATCCGAGGCTCATGAGCTTGACGCCGTGCGCCGACAGCGGCTGAATGCGATCGCCCACGACGGGCGGAGCCGAGTTGACGCCCATCATCATGGGGATGTTGGGGCCGTACACATCGGCATCCATGAGTCCCACGCGGAGGCCCTGTCGCGCGAGTGCGACGGCGAGATTCACGGCGACGGTGGATTTGCCGACGCCGCCCTTGCCGCTCGAGATCGCGATGATGCGACCGAGATTCGGGTAGGCCACAGGCGTAGGTGCCGGCGGAACGGCGGCGCGCGGCTTCGGCTCCTGCCCCATGACCGGAAGTGAGCGGCCCTTTGGCGGCGTGAATGCAGGTGGCGGAGTCGCCGCCGCACCACGCGACACGGGCGGCACGGCGGAATTCGCGGACGTCTGCGATGGATCCCGCACATCGACGCGAACGTCCTGCACCCCATCGACGCGCTCGACGGCCTGCCGAACCTCGCGCACGAGCGAGGCGGGATCCTGCGCATCGAGCAGGATCGTGAAGCGCACGCGCCCCTCCACCGTCGTTGCGACATCGCGAATCATCCCGGAGCGAATGACATCTTCACCCGTGCGCGGATTCACGACGTGCTGCAGCGCGTGCGCGATCTTCGTCTGCATGGATTCCGTCATGCGCGGCTCAGCGCGATGCGAAGCGGATGGAGCGGATCTCCGGAACTTGCTGGCGCAGGTGCGCCTCGATTCCGACCGTGAGATGTTCCGCCGAAAGATCGCAGTCCGGGCAATCGCCCGCGCAGCGAATGATCGTCGCTCCCGAGTCCGCATCGAACTCGACCAGCGCGACATCCATCGCATCGATTCGGAGCAATTCGCGAATTCCCTCTATTGCCGCACGTATGCGATTCTCGACGTCCGGCGATGTGCGCTGCTTGAAGAGTGACATGCGTGAAATCTAGCGGAACGGGTTCGCGTTGGTACGTGCAGCTGGCGCCGCGGTGCGCGAATCGAACCCGGTCGCGGGCGAGCTGGTGCGATTCGTGTCCAGCCGCTCTAAACTCCTCCCTGTCGTTCAACTACCCGCCGCGCAGCAGAAACGCCCGCGCCGCGCTGATCACGTTATCGCGCACCTCGGCCAGCGAGCCCGAAATCAACGCGCCCGACGCCTTCGCGTGTCCGCCCCCGCCGAACAGGCGCGCAAACGCATTCACGTCGACCTCGCCCGTGGAACGAAACGACACCTTCACCTTGCCATGTCCGAGGTCGCGGAAGAACACAGCCATCTTCGTGCCGGCAACAGATCGCGGATGCTCGGCGAGTCCGTCGAGCTCCTCCGCGCGCACAGCGTACTTCTCGAGCGCACCGGCAGGGAGCGCGATCCACGCGAGCCCATGGTCGCCGTCGACCTCGAGCGTCGCGAGCGCATCGCGCAACAGATGGAGCCGGCCCACGGACACGGAGGCGTAGATCCGGCGATACATCTCCTCCGGCTCGACGCCTGCGGCGAGGAGCTGTCCCGCGATGGCGTGGCAGCGAGGAGATGTATTGCTGAAGCGGAAGCCACCTGTGTCGCTCAGAATCGCCGTGTAAAGCGCGCGCGCGATCGGCGCCGTGATCTCGAGGCCGAGCACACGAGCCACGTCGAAGATGAGCTCACCGGTTGCGCACGCCGTGGTGTCGGATACCACGATCTCGCCGGCAGCTTCGTCCTGCGGCACGTGATGATCGATGACGAGGCGTCGCGCGGGTGAGGTGCGCACCGCGTCACCGAGCGCGCCGAGTCGTTTCAGATCGCTGATGTCGAGCACGATCACGAGATCGACGCCCTCGAGCGCCGCGGTGCCCTCGTCGCTGCGCTCGGAGATCTCGCCCTTGAGAAAGTCGAACATCTCCGGCCACGGGGTCGGGTTCACGATCCGCACCTTCATGCCGCGCTGCGCCAAGAGCAGAGCGAGCGCGACTTCGGAACCGCAGCCGTCGCCGTCGGAATTGATGTGCGTCGACAGCGCGACGGTTCTCCCCGGCGTGAATTCGGCGGAGTAACGCTCGATGGCCGCGGCACGATGCGCGGGAACGGCGAGGAGATCGGGAAGCGTCGTGGTCACGTGGCGAGGAAAAAAGAAGCGGCGCCCGCTGGACCGGGCGCCGCCTCAAAGCTAACTCCGCAAGCGATCAGTCGGTGGCTGCGCCGATTCCCTGCTGCACCTTGGAGTTCTTCCGACCATACGTGAAGTAGATCACGATGCCGATCGCCATCCACACGAGCAGACGAACCCAGGTATCGGACGGAAGTGCCGCCATGAGCCCACCGCATATCAGAATGCCGAGCAGCGGCACGAACGGCACGAGCGGGGTCTTGAACGGCCGCGGCATGTTCGGGCTGCGACGACGCAACACGATCACGCCGCCGCACACGATCACGAACGCGAGGAGCGTTCCGATCGATACGAGCTCGCCGAGCAGCCCGACCGGAAGAAAGCCCGCGACGATCGCCGCGACGGTTCCGGTGACGATCGTGGTCACGTACGGGGTCTGAAATTTCGGATGCACCTTGCCGAACACCGGGGGCAGAAGCCCGTCACGCGCCATGGAGAAGAAGATGCGCGGCTGACCCATGAGCATCACGAGCACGACGGACGCGAGCCCCATGATCGCCCCGATCTCCACGAGATACGTGAGCCACGACAGCGCCGGGATGTTCTCGAGCGCGAACGCGACCGGGTGTGGCACGTTGAGTGTCGTGTAGTTCGCCACGCCGGTGAGCACGAGCGACATCAGGATGTAGAGCACCGTGCATATGCCGAGCGAGAGCAGGATGCCGACGGGCATGTCCTTCTGCGGATTTTTCGCCTCCTGCGCCGCTGTGGAAACGGCGTCGAACCCGATATAGGCGAAGAACACCACGCCAGCTGCGCGGACGACGCCGGACCATCCGAAGTTTCCGAAGCCGCCCGTGTTCGGCGGAACGAACGGATGCCAGTTGGCCGTGTTCACGAACTTCAGGCCGAACCCGATCACGAGCAGCACGATCCCGATCTTGACGTACACGATGAAGTTGTTGAAGCGCGCAGATTCCTTGATACCGATGACGAGCAGAATCGTCATCGCGACGATGAGACCCACCGCCGGGAGATTGATGATTCCGCCCGGTACGCGCGTCAGTGTGTGCGTGCCCTGCACCGCGAGCGGCGCGGACATGAATCCCGCCGGCAAGTCGATTCCCAGGCGATGCAGAAACGCGCCGAAGTATCCCGACCAGCCGACGGCAACCGTCGCCGCGCCGAACAGATATTCCAGCACGAGATCCCATCCAATAATCCACGCGACGAACTCACCCAGCGTGGCGTAGCCGTACGTGTAGGCGCTGCCGGCGATCGGAATCATCGACGCGAACTCCGCGTAGCAGAGCCCAGCGAAGAGACACCCTGCGCCGGCGAGGATGAACGAAAAGACGACGCCCGGTCCCGCATGCAGCGCGGCCGCCGTGCCCGTAAGCACGAAGATGCCCGCGCCGATGATTGCGCCGATGCCCAACAGTGTCAGATTACTCGCGGACAGCACGCGTCTGAGGGTGTCGGCACCCGTCTGTCCCGCTTCGTCCTGAAGCACAGCGATGCTCTTTCTGGCGAACAAACCCATGCAATGTCTCCGGGCAAATCGGGTGGGAGAGCGATCGACGCGTTGAGATGTCCGGGGGCGTCAACCCCAGTGGGTCGAGCAACGTTCTACCGTGGTCGCTGCCCTGTCAAGCACTGACGCGCCACACATCCTGCGCGCGGATATTGCAAATCAACGGGCAGTTGCTGTTTTTTCCCGACTTCACACGCCCTCTCATGCCCTGCCAGGCGCACTCCACCCAGAACGAGCACCCAGCAACGAGTCGCTGGAGCCTTCAGTCCCGCAGCTCGAAGCCGGTGAGCGCGATGCCCCGCGGTTCGATCGGCCGCCCGCTCGCGTTCCGCGTGCCCGCGTACGCGCGGTGAGCTCCGTCGCAGTGTCTGCTCCCGCGCTCAACCTCCGCATCGTCCGCGGTGCTCGACACGTGCCTCGCAAGCAGTGGGACGCCCTCGCGCGTCGCGGGATTCATCGGCACGCCTGGTTCGTCACGGCGGAAGCGTGCGGTGCGGAACCGTGTCACGTTGGTGTGTACCGGGGCGGGAAGCTCGTCGCTCTCGTTCCCGCGTACCTCGAACGAGAGACGCGGCACGACGATCTTCATGCGCGCTGGTACGGACCCGCAGACCGCGTCGCCGCCGCACTCGGCGCGAGTCTCCGTCCCTCGATCACCATCGGTGCGCCGATGAGCACGAGCTCCGACCCGCTCGGCACCGAGAACGTGCTCACCGCGACGGTGCTCGACGAAGCATTGGACCTGTTCGAGGCGGAGGCGCACGAGGCCGGCGCGAAGACGATCGTCTGGCCATTCGTCGATGCGAGTGCAAGCACGATTCGCGAGACCGCTCGCGCTCGAGGGTATCGCGAGAGCTTCGCCCGCGCCGAGGCGGTGATCGGCGTCGCCTGGAGATCACCGGAGCAGTATCTCGCCTCGCGCTCGAGGAACGTGCAGCGCACGCTGCGCAACGAGCTTGCATGGGTGCACGATCAGGGCATTCGCATCTCGTGGGAGCGCGACCTGCGGCCGCATGTCGAAATGTTCGACGCGCTCTATCGCGCCTCGTACCTCGCGCGCACCGGGCACGCAGCCACTCTCGCGCCCGACTTCTTCAGCGAGCTCGCGAAGCAGCGCTCGCCGGATATTCGCGTGCAGTGCGCATGGAAGGGCACGACGCTGCTCCAGATGGCGATCGCGCTGGAAGGCGGCGGGACGCTCGATCTCTGCATGAGCGCACAGTCCGACGAAACGAGCCGCGGCCTGCTCCATCAACACTGTCTCTGCTACGATCCCGTTCGCGCAGCGATCGAGGACGGCCTCACGCTCATTCATCTCGGCCCGGGCGAGCTCTACGAGAAGCTCCTCCGCGGCGCGCGGCTCGACACGAAGGTCTCGCTGGTGCGCGGCCTCTCACGAGTGTCCAGCGCCGCCGTGCGAGTGCTCGCGCCCATTGTCAACGTGCGAAACCGCGCGAAGCATCGCCGGCTCGTGGGGAGAATCACGGCAGAGAACGAATCGCCGTGACTCGCTACACCGAGTAGTTCGGTGCCTCGCGGGTGATGATGACGTCGTGCGGGTGTGACTCGCGAAGACCGGCCGACGTGATTCGCACGAACTCCGTTTCCGTTCGCAGCTCGTCGACGTTCGCGCAGCCTACGTAGCCCATGCCGCTTCGCAGTCCGCCCACCATTTGATAGATCACGTCACCGACCGGTCCCTTGTACGGCACCCGGCCCTCGATGCCTTCCGGCACGAGTTTCTTCACGGACAGCTCACCCTCCTGGAAGTAGCGATCGGCGCTTCCATCCTGCATCGCTGACAGGCTTCCCATGCCGCGAATCATCTTGAAGCGGCGCCCCTCGAGCAGGAACGATTCGCCGGGACTCTCTTCCGTTCCCGCCAGCATCGATCCCATCATCACGCTCGAAGCGCCTGCCGCAAGCGCCTTCACGACATCGCCCGAGTACTTCACGCCTCCGTCCGCGATGACCGGGATGTCCCCCGCGCCCTCCACCGCATCCATGACCGCCGTGAGCTGCGGCACGCCGACCCCCGTCACCACGCGCGTGGTGCAGATCGAGCCCGGTCCCACTCCCACCTTCACCGCATTCACGCCTCGCTCGACGAGCGCCATCGTGCCGCCGCGCGTCGCCACGTTGCCCGCGATGAGCTGAATCTCGGGCAACATCTCGCGAATCACCGACGTCGCCTGCAGCACGCCCTCGCTGTGCCCGTGCGCCGTGTCGATCACGAGTGCATCCACCCCCGCCTCGAACAGCGCCCGCGCGCGCTCCCTGTAATCACCGCCCGATCCGAGCGCTGCCGCCACGCGCAATCGTCCATGCTGGTCCTTGTTCGCGCTCGGATGCTGGCGACGCTTGTGAATGTCCTTCACCGTGATGAGGCCTCCGAGTCGCCCCTCGGCATCCACCACCGGCAGCTTCTCGATGCGATGCTTGCCGAGTATTCGCTCGGCCTCGTCGAGCGTCGTGCCCACGGGCGCCGTGATCAGATGCTCCTTCGTCATCACGTCCTGGAGCGGGCGATCGAGCTGCCGCTCGAACTGCAGATCCCGATTCGTGATGATGCCAATCAGGCGGTTGTCGCGATCGACGATCGGCACGCCCGAGATCTTGAAGCGCATCATGAGCGCATTCGCCTCCCGCAGCGTTGCCTCGGGGCCCAGCGTGATCGGCTTGAGGATCATCCCGCTTTCGGAGCGCTTCACCCGGTCCACCTCTGCCGCCTGCCGGTCGATCGACATGTTCTTGTGAATCACCCCGATTCCGCCGGCGCGCGCCATGGCGATCGCCATCTCGGACTCCGTCACGGTGTCCATCGCTGCGGAGACGAGCGGGATGTTCAGCGAGATCCCGGTGGTGAAGCGGGATGCGGTGCTGACGTCCTTCGGATGCGTGACGCTGTGCCGTGGTGCGAGCAGCACATCGTCGAACGTGAGCGCCGGCTCGGCGCGCACCCGTGACGCCGGGTTTTCGTCCGGATGACGAGACGGCCCGCCCTCCGACGTTGCGGAGACAGCGGGCCGTGATTGAATGCGAGTTGTGGTTGCCATGGTGAAAGTTAGGGCACCACCACGGGGGTGTAAAGTGTCAGTCCGGGGGCTCCGCGCTGGGCGAGCGGAGCAGGGCGCGCGTATCCGCGTGCGTGGAGTTCGAGAGCACCTCACGCGGCGACCCCTCCTCCACGACCACGCCCTTCGCCAGCACGGCAACGCGGTCGGCGAAGGCCTCTGCGAAGTCCACATCGTGAGTGGAGATCAGCAGTGCGTGACCCTCGGCCGCGAGCGCGCGGAGCACCTCACCCAGGCTCCCGCGGCGCGCGGGATCGAGCGCGGAGGTGGGTTCGTCGAGCAAGAGGAGGGTGGGATCGGGAGCCAGTGCGCGCGCGATAGCGACGCGCTGGGCCTCGCCGCCCGAGAGCTGCCGAGGGTACGCGCTCACGCGGTGAGCCACGCCGAGCGTCGTGAGCAGCGCGAGCGCCTCGCTCTCCGCGCGCTCACGCGTCCAGCCGAGGGCGTACACGAGCGCGAGCGTGACGTTGCCCATCACGGTGAGATGCTCGAACAGCGATTGCGCCTGAAACACCATGCCGACACTGCGCCGGAGCACGCGGAGCTTCGATTCCGGCGGCACCGGTCCGGGTGTGAGCACGAATCCATCGACCACGATGGAGCCCGAGTCGAACGGACCAAGCGCAGCGATCGCCCGCAGCATGGTGGTCTTTCCCGCGCCGGAGGTGCCCATCAGTGCACAGATCTCTCCTGGTGCGACATCGATCGTGACGCCGTGCAGCACCTCGTGCGAGCCACGCGAGGCGCGCACGCCGCGCACATCGAGAGCCTGCGTCATGCGTGGCTCCACTTGCGCTCGAGCATGCGTGCGAGTCGCGACAGCGGGAGCGAGAGCGCGAGATAGATCACGGAGCACAACAGCCCCGGCACCACCCAGCTTCCGATGTTCGTCGCGTAGATGGCGGTCTGCTTCGTGAGCTCGACCACGGTGATGACGGACACCAGCGAGGAATCCTTGAGCAGCGCGACGAAATCGTTAGTCATGGGTGCGAGCGCGAGCCGGAGCGCCTGCGGTCCGCGCACGAGCCGAAGAATCTGCACCTCGGACAGTCCGAGCGTGCGCCCCGCCTCCAGCTGCGATCGCGGAATCGCCTGCAGCGCCGCGCGATAGATCTCGGACTCGTACGCGGCGTAGTTGAGGCCGAGGCCGAGTACCGCGGCAAGAAACGCCGGAAGGCGCACGATGGCCGACAGCCCGTAATAGAGGACGAAGAGCTGGAGCAGCACGGGGGTGCCGCGAATCAGCTCCACGTATATCGCGAGCGGCGCGCGCACCGCCGTCGATCCGTACACGCGTCCGGCGGCCACCGCTATGCCGACCAGAACCGCGAGGATCATCGCGAGACACGAAAGCACGAGCGTGATTCCCGCTGCACGCAGCAGCGCCGGGAGATACGATCCCACGCTGCGCACGCCACGATCCGCGCTCGCCCCGCGCCGGTCGCCGGAATCCGCGAGCACGCGTGCGAAATACCGCGCCTGCGAGCTGTCCCAGACGCGCCACGCACGAAACGATTTCTCGAGCGAGCCATCGCGCATGCGCGCGCGCAGGATGGCACTCACCGAATCGCGCAACGCGGTGTCGGCGCGTGCGAGCACGGCCACGTAGTGCCCCGTCGCCACCGGCACGGGCTGAATGTAGAAGCCGCCCGAACGCCGGAGTGAGCGGTCCGCGATGATGTTGTCGAGGAGTACCGCATCCACGCGGCCCGCCACGAGATCGCTGTACGGATGCACGTCGTCATCGTAGGAAACCACGATCGGACCGCCGCGCGACTTCAGATCGAGCAGCATCTGGTACGCGCCGGTGCCGCCGAGCGTGGCGACGCGCCTGCCGGCGAGATCGGCGAGAGTGCGATAACGTGCGCTGTCGGCAAAGCGCACCGCGAGCACCTCGCGGAACTCGAAATAGGGGATCGAGACGGCGTGTCGCTGGCGGAGCTCCGGCCGGTCCTCGACCCCCGACATTCCGATCGAGAAGTCGCCGCGCTCGACGGATGCCTCGATCGACGCCCACGCCACCTGAACGAACACCGGCTCGCGATGCAGCGCGTGTCCGAGCATCTGCGCGATGTCGACGTCGAAGCCGCGCACCTTGGCCGGATTGGAGGGATCGGCCTCGACGAACGGCGCCCCGCCCTCCGCGTCACCGCCCCAGCGGAGTGGTGCGTGCCCCGTGCTCGCCGGCGCGCAACCGGCGAGCGCGAATGCGATCAGCGCCGCGAGGCGCCGGCAGTGGAACCACTCGGGGCGAGCCGCCGTCGTGGCGTCTATCGAGCGACTTTCCGGAGCCGACGACGAATGCCCCGCGGCAGAAAGAAGGCTGCGGCGGCGATCACTTCCTGAAGCGCGGTCGGATGCAGATCCTCGATCGCGCCATCCCAGTGATCGCGAATCACGTTCATCCCCGCGTTCGAGATCAGTCTGCGCAGCGCCAGCACGAGTATGAAGACGTCATCCACCTGGCCAATGAACGGAATGAAATCGGGGATCAGATCGATCGGCATCACCACGTACGCGACGGCTGCGCCAAGAAGCACCTTGTCCAGCGCGGAGACGCGCGGATCGGTGATCAGGCCGGCCATCAAACGCAGATACGATGGGATCTGTGCGATCGTGCCGAGGAGCGTGCGCTTGGCGCCGGTGCGTGGCGCGCGGCGGCGGCGGCGATGCTCGGCGCGCGATCCGGTGAGGGTGCTGGTAGTCGCGGTCACGTCGATGTGCCTCCAGAAGAATCGGCCGGCGGTGTGGCCGGCGGTGACGTCGGCGGAGCGGCCGCGGGCCGCTCGCTCGCGACGCGCGTGACGTTTCGCTGCGCTGCGTCTACGACATCGCTTGCAACTGACTTGCCAGCAGCGGCGACACCGGACAGCACGCCCATCGCCTTGTTCATGAGCCCCATCGTTTCGGCGATGGTGGACGCGGACACGCGGCCCGCGCGAAGTGTGTCTTCCACGCCCTCCGCGAATCGCTGCAGCGCGTTCGGCGCCTGCGCCGTGCGCTCGGCGTATTTCGATTCCAGGAACTCCACGTAGTCGAGGAGCTGGTATCCGCGCTCGTCGGGAAGCGACTCGAGCGTGCGGACGATCCGGTCGCGCAGGCTGGGGTTCATGGCAGGCTTAGCGGTGGAAGAAGCGAATGTGACTCCGTGTGATTTACTACACGGGTCCACATACGGCTACGCCCCTCGCGACTTGCGAAGGGCGTAGTGGGTGGAACGGGAGGCCACGCGCTCAGCCGATCGTCAGCGGCGTCCCCAGCGAGCACGTACGCCGCGCGCATCCACGTGCGCGAACGGCCCGTGAAGCGAGTTGCCTCTGTACACCCCGACGCCTCCAACCAGCTCCGGGTGAGCAGCCTCCACACGATCGACCGCATCGCGAATGATGCGTGCATCGCGAGAGTCGACGCGACCATCGTGATTCAGATCGTCCATCCGGCCGCGCCCCTCGTTGTCGACGAAGACGTCGGCGGCGTCGCCGTACTGGTGGCGGCTGTCGCGCGCGCGGCCACCCTCACCGACGCCCCGGCGGTTGTACTCCGGTGTCCGGAATCCGGACATGACGGCGAGATGCTCGACGCGAACGCCGTGTGCGTTGAGGTCATCGATCACGAGCTCGAGCTTGTCGACCAGGCGCTCGTTGAGCACCAGGTACTTGGGCCACGTCTCTTCCTGATCGTGCGTGAGGAAATCGCTGAGCCGGAAGTGCTCCGAGACGAACGTGGTCTCGTTCTCGGCCGTGACCTCGATGAAGCCGTTCGGATTCGCGTATTCCGCGGAGCTCGACGCGCGACGCTCGTGCGGCCAGTTCCCGATACGATACGATCCGATGCGGCCAGCCTGCTTCGCGGAGAACGGCAGCATGGTGATCAGCGAGAACGAGCGCGTCGCGTCCATGAGCGGGTGAATGCCCGGGATGTCGAGCGCGCTGTCGCCAAAGAGTTGGGCAAGGATCGGAACGCCGAGCGAGGCGCTGCCTCGCGCGACGAAGCGGGCGCGAAGCTTTCCGCTGAGTCCCACCAGCGAGTCGAGGAAGGCGAGCGCCATGGGCTTGGCCGGTGCATCGAGCGCGAGCGCGACGGGCGCGCCGGGCTCGGTCGGCTTGGCCAGGTCGGGGCGCCCATCCAGCTCGACGGACGCGCCTGCGGCGACGCCTACGAACGCGATGCTGGCCACGACTCCGACGGCGCGCGACCTGAATCGGCGTGCGCGGGTGGTGAATTGCTTCATGGGATGCCCTCCCTGGCAACCAGACGGACGACGGGTCGTCGCCTCTTGGTTTTGCGTGTTGGCCGAAGCCAACGTGCCCTTTTACAAGGAGTCCTCGACCTCAGGAACGGCCGAGGAATCAACATGACCTATGTTACAATAGACGGATTAGGCGTGATACTGCAACCCTAATCGGGATTTCCGCCTTGACTGACCAGACGGTCAGTATATGAAGACTGCCGTTCCGACGGGTACGACACTGTACAGATAGGCGATATCCTCGTTTCGTAGCCGGACACAGCCGTGGCTGACGGCTTTCCCAATGGAGAGCGGCTCGTCGGTCCCGTGGAGGGCATATCCGTCCCCCATGTTCAGGCGGTGGCCCCCGAGCGTACCCTTGTACTTGCGCTGATTGGTGCCGTACGGCGGCACGATGATGTTGCCGCCGGCCGTGATCTCGTGCCCCTCTTTGGCCTCGAGGGGCACTTCCACGCCGTCCGGCTGCTTTCGCACGACGTCGTTTCCGTCCACCTGGATCAGCGTCCCGTCGCCTACGGGCACCGCCTTCTTTCGATCGAGCGGCAGGAT
>DATGDQ010000324.1:0-14985 GCA_035310785.1 Gemmatimonadaceae bacterium
CGCGATTCGCGAATCCGCCAACGCTCGGCGCGATGCATCGGCGGCGTCGATCGAGCAGCTCTTCTCGCTACTGGGACTGCGACCTCGCATTCCAGCGGTGCTTCTAGCCGACGTCGTCGTGGCGTTCATCGACGGACTGGCAATTGCCATCGGAATAGACAGGGGCAAGAATGCGCGCGCGGCTTTCGACGTGTTCTGGCTCTCACTTCTGAGTCTCACTGAATAGCCATCGGACGCACGGCCGGTCCACGTGAGCGGGTTCCGCTCCGTGCTCGTGCGTTTGCTTTACGCCGCAGTGGTCGTAGTGCTTGCCATCTGGGCTTCGTTCGTCGTCGCCATCATCGATGCGGGTCACCGGGACGAGGCCGCGTCGGCGGACGCCATCATTGTTCTGGGGGCAGCGCAGTACGAAGGCCGGCCATCGCCGGTGTTGAGGGCACGACTCGAACACGCGGTAGGTCTATGGAAGCTGGGACTGGCCCCGCGAATGATCGTGACCGGCGGCCGGGGAGTCGGCGATACGACCAGCGAGGCGGCGGTGGGGATGCGCTATCTCGTGCAGCGAGGGGTGCCCCGGGATTCGATATCGATGGATACCGAGGGGCTCACGACGAGCCAATCCATGGTAGCAGCGCGGAGGCTGCTTGGCATAAAATCGTACCCCTCCGTATTAATAGTGAGCGATCCCTTTCACATGCTGCGGCTCGCCATACTCGCGCGTCGACTACATATGATTCCGCTCCTGTCACCAACGCGCACCAGCCCGATTTCCACACGACCGGGTCAACAGCTCAAGTATGTCATGGCGGAGTCGGTCAAGGCCCCGTACGCCATCATAGTTGGGGCGAAGTGACCGCGGACGGGGGTCGACGACGCTGGTCATGAGCCCTCGACGTGCGCGCTGCTCCGGGGCTCCCTCTTGCGCTAAAGCCAATGATACTGTCACATTGGAGCCGCGAACTGTCACATTACGTTAACGCGTGAAACGAACGGGCTCGGGACAATCAGTCGAGCCCAATCATTGTCAGGGCGTTCTCAACGCGGGTAGCTACCATGCCCCACGTCGTAGCTGTTCCCGAGTGCTCGCCGAATCCCCGTGGTTGGATCGGCGAGAACAATCGAAGGAGGCTGCTGGTCGCACTCGAGCTGCGGCATCGAGCGCCGACTTGCGGCGCCAAACGATATCGCCATCCTACCCGCACCATTCCCTTCCCACTCTCCGCTCGAACCGTTCTTCCCTTTTCCTGGGAGGGCATGCGTGTGTCTCGGCAGTCCGGTAGCACATCACTGGAGTGCGCAACTGCTTCGTAATGGATTTGCAGGCACGGTAAGATCACCCCACGTGTTTTCCGGAGGTTCTTGAATGCGCATGAATAGTACTGTGGCTCTCGTCGTCGGTGGGCTCGTGCTCGCGACTTCGGTTGGAGCACAGGAGCAGGTTGAAACGAATGCCAAGAAAGGGGCGATGCGTGAGCCGACGTTCACTGACGTCACGGATGCCATGCTCAAGAACGCTCGCAGCAATGGCAGCAACTGGGCGATCTATGGCCGCGACTACACCAATCAGCGCTACTCGCCACTTGCGCAGATCACGACTGCGAACGTTGGCTCGCTCAAAATGGCCTGGATGTTCCAGACCGGCATCTCGCGTCTCGGCTCGTTCGAGAACAGCCCGACTGTCGTCGATGGGGTGATGTACGTGACCACACCCTACAACACCGCAATGGCGGTCGACGCGCGCACCGGTCAGCAGATCTGGCGATACGAGCACAAACCGAGCATTACGGCTCCCATCTACTGCTGCGGTCCGAACAATCGTGGCGTCGCGATCTCGGGCAACACCGTGTACATGGGAACGCTGGATGCGCGGCTGGTTGCACTCGATTCCAAGACGGGGGCGGTGAAGTGGGACGTCGAAGTGGCAGATCCCGAAGCCGGGTACAGCCTCACGATTGCACCGCTCATCGTCGATAACTTCGTCATTGTCGGGAGCTCCGGCGCCGAGTATGGCATCCGCGGCTTCGTGAAGGCGTACAACAAGGATGACGGCAAGCCGGCCTGGACCTTCTACACCCTTCCCGACAAGGGATGGGAAGGCAACTTCGCCGAGAAGACGGGTGAGGGCGAGGATCTCAAGCGTGACATCGCGAAGGAGAAGGCGGCGATGGCGCAGTACGGCGATGCGTGGAAGCGCGGCGGCGGCTCGGTGTGGATGACGCCCGCGTACGATCCTGCCTCGCACAACATCTTCTTCTCGGTCGGCAACCCGTCTCCCGACCTCGACGGCACGGTCCGGCCCGGCGACAATCTGTACACGGAATCGATCGTCGCGGTCGACGCGCGCACGGGCGAGTACAAGTGGCATTACCAGCAGGTACCGCACGATGTGTGGGACTTCGACGCCACGAGCCCCCCGGTCATCGTCAAGCTGAAGAACGGCAAGACGGCCGTGGCGGAAGCCGGCAAGACTGCGTTCGTGTATGTGCTGGATGCGGAGACGGGGAAGCTCATCCGCAAGTCGGAGGAGTTCAACAGACACGAGAATTATTTCGTGCAGCCGACGGCAGAAGGCGTGCGGATGCTACCCGGTGCGAACGGCGGATCGGAGTGGTCACCGCCGGCCGTGAATCCGAATCTTGGCTACATGTACGTGCTCGGCCTCGAGCAGCCGATGAACTACATCACGCACTCGGCGCCGCTCGAGAAGGGCAAGCTCTGGCTCGGTTCGGCGTTCAAGGCGGTACCGGGTGAGAAGCAGTACGGCACCTTCACGGCGATCAACCTGAACACGGGCAAGCGCGCGTGGCAGGTGAAGACGGATCAGCCGATGATCGGCGGAGCGCTCGCAACTGCCGGCAATCTCGTCTTCACGGGCGAGGGCAACGGCCACTTCAATGCATACGATGCGCGCACCGGCAAGACGCTGTGGTCGTTCACCGCCGGCGCTGGCTGCAACGCGCCACCGGTGTCGTACTCGCTCGACGGAAAGCAGTACATCGCTGTTGCGTGCGGAGGAAACTATCAGCTCGGCTATCCGTTGGGTGACGCGGTGATGGTGTTCGCGCTACCGGGCGGCGCGGGCGCCGCGAAGAAAGCGAAATAGCCGCGACACGCCGGGCGGAGGCTGCTCTGCCCGGCGTGCGTTGCGTGGAGGAAATGGTGGGAAGTCTTTCGCGTGTGATGATGTTGGGAACGTTGGGGCTTGGGATTTTGTTGGGCAGTGGCGCGATCCCGGGAGAGCAGTTGCAAGCACCCGCGCAGCTCGCCGGGCGTGATTGGCAGAAGTTCGGACCGAAGGAGAAGGAGGCGTATCTGGCTGGATTCATCGCGGGCGCCGCGACGGTTCACAGCACGCAGGGGAGCGCGAGTGTGGACACGACGCCCAGCAAGGCGATCGATGTCCAGCGCGCAGCGAAAGCGCTACCGTTTCCGTATTCAGTATCGGTTTACGCGTCCCAGATCGACGACTTCTATTGGTGGCAGAATCACTTGGACGTTCCAATCGTCGATGTAATGGCTCGAACCAACCTGCAGCTGCAGTCTCGATGACTCGCGTCGCGGTCGTGGCGCACTCCCGTTCACGCGGAGGTGGCATCAGAAACTCGGGTGAGAAAAACTCGTAGAAGGTGTTGTTCCGATCTCTTCGAGATCAAAGGATTCGTTGGCGCTCGAGTTTTTTCGCGGTCCTTGTCTCTCGTTTTTCACTAGTCTTGGAGAAGCAAGCATGAAGAGAATTGCAATCGTCACATGTGCACTTGCGATGGCGGCGGGGACTGCCAATGCGCAGGGGCTCACGATGCAGATGAGCAATGGATGGAATTTCTCGTTCTCGGGTAACGTGAATGCGTTCCTCGTGTACACCGACCCGAAGTGCAACACATCGAGTGCACTGGGCGGCGGCAGCACCGGTGGTTGCGCTTTCGCGGGCTCGCTTGTTCCAGTCGACGAAACGCAGAAGTCGTCTCGCATTCGCACGGGTCTTCTTCCCGCCTTCGCGACATTCGAAGCGAAGGGTAAGGAGGGTGGAGTCGATCTCGGCGTGCACTTCGGCTTTGCGCCGCAGATCAACAACGCCGGTGGCATTCACGACAATTTCGGCAACGGAACACAGGCTGGTGCGCAGATCGACATGCGTCAGGTGTACCTGACGGCTGGTGGAACCTGGGGACAGCTCCTGGCCGGTCGTGAGATCGGACTCTATCAGCGCAACAACATCCTGAACGACATGACGCTGTTCGGCGTTGGTGCTGGTGGCGGGTCGGGCTTTGGTGGCGGTGGTGGAACCACCCTTGGCCGCATCGGCTTCGGCTATGTCTATCCGAACTTCGTTGCGCAGATGACGTACAGCAGCCCCGCGTCGAACCCGGCGCAGCTCTCGATCGGTCTTTTCGATCCGAGTGCGATCGGACCGTACCGCGTCACGAAGATTCCGCGTGTGGAATCCGAGTTCACGTGGACGAGTCACTTCGGTGCGACCACGGCGGAAGCGCCGAAGGGTGCCGACAAGGTCATGGTGTTCATCAGCGGTGAGTGGCAGCATGTGCAGTCCCCGACCGGCACGTTCTCGTCCGGCCAGGACTCCAAGGATTCGTACGGCGGGGCCGGCGGAGTGCGCGCTGATTTCAGCGGCCTTTCGCTCGTGGGCTCGGGCTTCTATGGAAAGGGCATCGGCTCGGTGCTGATGTTCGATTCCGGCAATGAAGTCGATGGCGCCGGTGAGTTCCGCAATTCCTATGGCTTCATCGGTCAGGCTGAGTTCCAGCCGGTGGGCACGCAGTGGAAGTTCGGCGCCAGCTATGGCGAGAACGACCTGAAGCAGACGAGCGATGATGATGCCACGTTCGGATCGGACGCCGCGCCGTTCCTCCGGAAGAATTCGGCGATCGTCGGCTCGATCACGTATCTCTGGACGAAGTCGCTGCGCTGGGTTGCCGAGTACACGTACACGAAGGCGCAGGCGCATGACGGCACCGAGGCGACGGCCAATCAGGGCGCGGTCGGCATGATGCTGTTCTTCTAGGCAATACCGCTCCACAGTCGTGCACGCGGGCGGTCTCCCTTCGGGGAGGCCGCCCGTGGTGCATCAAGGGAGGGTGATGCGGAGCGTCGCGACGTTGTCGCTGTAATTGCTCTCGCGCAGCACGCGGCAGAAGTGCTGCTCATCGCGAACCGGGCACGCATCGGTGGAGTCGGGGAGATACGGCGGATTGACGGTCACGCGAATGACATAATCCCCCGGCGGGGTCGGCCGGTCGGGATCGTCGAGCACGAAGTACTGACCGGGTAGCGTGCGAACGTAGACGTCGCTCCAGCCCGTATGCACGCCCTGGGAGCCGTGGGTGGTGAGCGTTCCGCAGGCGCGATAGACCCAGCCGTTCGGATCGACGCCTGGCAGAAATGGCTCGCTGTCATCCATGCAGAAGCCACGTTTCCGGGCAAAGACCGGTGCCCCGAGCCCCCCGCCAGGAAGCACGGGCAGGAGCTCGTACGTCGCGTAGTGTTTGTAGTGAAAGTGATTGTGACAGGGCGCGTACTCGAACAAGCCATCGCTGTCGCTGAAGTCACCGTCGTGGTTCGGATCGACGTGTGCCAGAGGATCACCAACGACTGCATCCGCATCGCCAATGTTCGGAGTGCTCACCGTGAAGCGAAGCACGCGATGGGTGCCGGGCGTGATCCCGTACTCGATCGATGTGCACGAGCCTGCCTCCACATAGTCACTGCCGAGCGTCCATGATGAAGCGAGGCGCGCAGAATCGACGATGAAATTCGCGAGACCGTCGAGGTCCGGAATGCCGTGATTCTCGCGAACGGCGGAATCACTGCATGCGGAGAGTACCGCGGCAATGATGAGCGGCGCACGTCGAGGGAGATGACGGAGACGCAGACGCATTCGCGTGAGGTGAGAGAAGCTCGAGCGAGTGTGATGCGCGATGGCTAGGCGGCGCGTCGTCGAACTTGCAACGACGATAGAATGGTACTGACTACACTCGCGGATTGCATCGCAACGAACCGAGGATACAGTGCGCGTGTAGAGGCACGCGCGTCGACGCGCACGGGGAGGCACATCGCACGAGCAATGTGGGGATTGGTCGAAGGGTCGATGGCACGAGCCGGGAGTGCGCGAGACGAGAGTTTGAGCTCTGGGCAGTCGGAGGCATTCGCTGGGCGTGCAGGGGGGCCGGGCGCGTCGGATGAGAGGGGGCTCGGGGCTGTTTTTCGGCAATTCCCACTATAGAGAGGCGCATACCCAGCCCGGCGTAGTAGCAGACACGACAGGGAGCTGTCCAAGCTGCTGCTCTGTACCGTCCGACTCCCCTCTAGCGCTGGTGATCCGGAGAGCGCATCTCTGTGCGCGTAGTCAGCTTGACACCGGAGTTCGTAGGGTGCAGTTTCTCTTCCCTATCCAGAGGGACTGGACGCCCCCGAGTTCGACGCTTCCCGTTTCCTATACGGTTGAGGAGGCCAGACGTCACATGGCTATCAGTGAACGAAGTCCTCCACGCGTGAAGTCGTCCAGCAGGAATCCGCTCGTGCTGCTGTGTCGTACATGAGTATCCCGCGTTGTTCCGCTCCATCCTCACTCTTCATTTCTCAAGAGGCAGCATTTATGAACCGTGTCACACGTTTCACCTCTTGGGCGGTCGTGGCTGGTCTCGCCGTTGGCGCCGCAAGCGTCAATGCGCAGGATCTGCAGACGATGTCCAAGAATGCAAACCAGTGGGTCATGACCGGGCGGACATACGATCTTCAGCGCTTCAGTCCCCTGAATCAGATCTCCACCTCGAACGTCAAGAACCTGCATGTCGCGTGGACGATGTCCACGGGAACGCTGCGCGGACACGAGGGCAATCCGCTCGTCGTCGGCAGCACGATGTATCTCCACAGCTCTTTCCCGAACAAGGTGTACGCCCTCGATCTGAGCAAGCCGGGCGCACCCCAGAAGTGGCAGTTCACGCCTGAGCAGTCGACGGATGCCATTGCGATCGCATGTTGCGACGTCGTGAATCGTGGACTCGCGTTCGATCCGAAGACGAACCGGCTGTTCATCGAGCTGCTCGCGGGCGATGTGCTCGCGCTCGATGCGAACACCGGCAAGCAGGCGTGGCGCGTCAAGTCGGCCGACTTCAAGAAGGGCGAGACGATGACCAACGCCCCGCTCGTGGTCGACGATGTCGTGCTCACGGGTATCTCGGGCGGTGAGTTCGGTGTTCGCGGCCGCATCACGGCGTTCAGCACGAACGACGGCAAGGAAGTCTGGCGCACGTACAGCACGGGCCCGGACAAGGATGTCGGCATCACGGACAACACGCTCAAGTCCCCGTATCCGTCGGCGCAGGGGAAGGATCTCGGCGTCTCGACGTGGCAGGGTGATGAGTGGCAGCGTGGCGGCGGCACGACGTGGGGCTGGTACTCCTACGATCCCGCGCTGAACCTGTTCTACCATGGCACCGGAAACCCGGGCTCGTGGAACCCCGATCAGCGTCCCGGCGACAACAAGTGGTCGATGTCGCTGTGGGCACAGAACCCGAAGACCGGTGAGGTTCGCTGGGTCTATCAGATGACGCCGCACGATGCATGGGACTACGACGGCGTGAACGAGAACGTGCTGTTCGATCACGGCGGCCAGAAGCTGCTCGCGCACTTCGATCGTAACGGCTTCGGCTACACGCTCGATCGTACGACCGGCAAGGTGGTGGTGGCCAAGCCGTACGGCCCCGTCAACTGGGCCAAGAGCATCGATCTGACGACGGGCCGTCCTGTCGAGGATCCCGCCAAGCGCACGACCGCCAAGGGCAACACCGAGGGCATTTGCCCCGCCGCCATTGGCTTCAAGGATCAGCAGCCGTCGGCGTACTCGCCGGAGACTGGTCTGTTCTACGTGCCGACCAACAACATTTGCATGGACTACGAGGGCGTCGAGGTGAAGTATGCCGCGGGCCAGCCGTATGTCGGTGCAATCGTTCGCATGTTCCCGGGCCCCGGTGGAAACCGTGGTGCCTTCATCGCCTGGGATCCGATGGCTGGCGCGATCAAGTGGAGCATCAAGGAGAACCTGGCCGCGTATGGTGGCGCAATGACCACCGCCGGCGGCCTCGTGTTCTACGGCACCATGGAAGGCTGGCTGAAGGCGGTCGATGCGAAGACGGGCACGGTGCTCTGGCAGTTCAAGACGCCGTCCGGCATCATCGGCAACCCGATGACCTATATGGGCCCCGATGGCAAGCAGTATGTCGCAGTGCTCTCCGGTATCGGTGGCTGGGCCGGCATCGGCGTAGCAGCTGGTATCGGTGCTGAGGATCCGACCGCCGGTCTCGGCGCGCTCGGTGCCTTCGGTGACGCGGGCAGCTACACGAACCAGGGTGGCGTGCTCACCGTGTTCGCACTCGACACTCCGGCCAAGAAGTAAGTTTCCTTGGCAGGACAGTTGAACAAAAAACCCGGTGTCGAAGCTTGCTTCGGCACCGGGTTTTGTTCACTCCCCCAGGGAACATGAACCGTCAGTCGCCGTATGAAGCTCATGCTATTCAGAATCGAGGTACTCATGAAGGGAGCGGCAGTTACGCTCGCATTACTCGTCGCATTCGCCGGACGAGCCGCGTCGCAGGGAACGAACGAGCCCACGATTCTTCTGAGTCCCGACAGCATGTGGAAGCAGAAGCACAATCTGCGCGTGTGCGCAGATCCGCAGAACATGCCGTTCACGAACAGGAATCGTGAAGGCTTCGACAACAAGATCGCGGACGTGATCGCCCGCGAGCTCGGGGACAGTGTGTCGTATGCGTGGTGGCCGAGTAGGCGAGGCTATCTGCGCAACACACTGAGCGCCGGAACGTGTGATCTCGTGATCGGCGTGCCGGTGGGATTCGACCCTGTCGCAACCACGAAGCCGTACTATCGCTCGACCTATTACATCGTCACCCGAACGGACAAGAATCTGGACATCAAGACGCTGGATGATCCGCGTCTCAAAAAGCTGCGCGTCGGCGTGAACCTGCTCGGGAACGACTACACGAATACGCCTCCCGCGCACGCGTTGAGTGCCCACGGAATCAATGGGCCGGGAGTGGTGGGATTCACAGGGTTCTACGATGAAGAGCACCATCCCGGCGAGATCATCGATTCGCTTGCGAAGGGCAGCATCGATGTCGCACTCGTGTGGGGGCCGATCGCAGGCTACTTCGCAAAGAAGTCGGGCGTACCAATGACGTTGACGCCGCTTCCGGATTCGGACAGTCCGGATCTACCGTTCGCGTACGCAGTGGCAATTGGCACGCGCCGCTCGGATCGCGAGCTCCGATCCCTGGTCGACGACATTCTGGCGCGCAAGAAACCGGAGATAGACAAGATCCTGATGGAATACAACGTGCCTACTGTAGGCACCACGCGCTGAGCGACCACCCGTCCAGGCAACGTACAGGAGTGATCAGCATGTCGATGAAGCGTTGTTTCGAGCTCCCGGTATCTCCATCCCTGTCAACTCTCGGCCGCGCCGTACTCATCGGAAGCGTGCTCAGCCTAGCAGCTGCGTGCGCACGCAAGGACGCAGCGAAGAGTGACACTGCGGCCGCTGCATCCGACTCTGCGACCAAGACCGCATCGGCGATGACGGCCGCTCCCTCGACTCCGGTCGAGAGTGCATCGACCGGAGAGACCACGGTTTCCGCCGAGTCGAAGGCGAATCCGAGCGTTGCCGCCTCGAATGTCTCGTCTGGTGCGGCGAGCACCGCTTCGAAGACGGCATCCAGCACGAAGTCGACGGCAACCCCCGCACATCATACCGTGCATCATGCGGACAGCAGCGCGACCAACCGTGCCGCCAGTGCATCTTCATCGACCTCGAGCTCCACGACGTCTACGCCAGCGATGTCCACGGCATCAAACACATCCAAGGCGTCGTCCGACACGGGACAGAAGACGGGTACCGATACCTCGAAAAAGACCGCCGCTGCCGGCGGAGCGGTGGATCACCTCCTCGTCTCTCCTCAGGAATACGAAGGATGGAAGATGTTCTCCGTGTACTGCTACCGCTGCCACGGGGTGGACGCGATGGGCGGCGGCATTGCGCCGAACCTTCGTCACTCGGTGAGCTCCGAGGGCAGTGTCACGCACGAGGTCTTCATTCAGACGGTCACGAACGGACGCCTCGACAAGGGCATGCCCACCTGGAAGGCATTGCTGTCGCCGGAGCAGATGGAGGATCTCTGGCTCTATATCAATGCGCGCAGCTCCGGCCGACTCGCTCCGGGACGCCCGCACATGGCCTCAGGGGCGAATCCGTAATCGCCATCGGAATCGTAAGACGAAGAGGGCGACTCGAATTTCGAGTCGCCCTCTTTGCATCGTCCACTGATCGCTATGTAAGGAGCTGCACGAGGCTGGACTCCGGCCAGCGCTCACGCAACCGTGCATCGAGTCCCCATCGTCGCCCCGCACGCGCGAACAGGAAGGTCAGCATCAGGGTGAAGAGCATCACGTGAAATCCCTGCTGCCCCGAGCTCTGTTGCTGTACGGCCATTCCGTAGAACAGAACCTGAAACAATCCGAAGAACGCGCCGAGTGGAGTGAGCAGGCCAAGGAGTAAGGACAATCCGACGCCGATCTCGCCGAGTGCAGTGACCGTCGCGAACACATGCGAATTCGGTACGACCGTGTCGAGCAGGAAGCTCTTGTACCACGGAAAGGGATTGTCCGCTGCGTACTTGGCGATGAGCTTCGGCATCACAGCCTGCCACCGAGCCGAAGCGGCAGGAAGCGGAAGAAAGCCGCCCACGAGCGCGAAGCCCAGCTTCGTCAGGATGCTCTTCGCGAACCAGACGCCGACCACCATGCGCTGGGCAGCGATCCAACGTTCGGGTGCGCGCATGGTGCTCGCTCGGATATCGGTCATCGTACCCTCGGAAGAATTTTCGCCAAAGGAATAGGCAAGAATCGGCGATTGGCGATCAGATGCGTACAGTAGCGATGTCGGAAGCCGAGTCGAGCACGGTGACGCGAGCTCCCGTGTTTGCGAACGCATGGACGTACACCGCTCCGGTTCCATCGAGCGCAGCACGCACATTCGAAGCAAGCTCTACGGCTCGATCGTCGCCGCTGGTAATTCCATAGACCGCCGGACCCCACGAACTCTGCCCGACGCCAGCAGCACCCCACTCGGTCAACTTGTTGATCAGTTCGGTACTCGTGTGGTTAGCGAACGTACCACCCTGAACTGGAGCGAACCAGCCACCGTTTATCTGCTGAATGGTGGTAATCGCCTTCCCGAATGTGTCCAGATCGCCCTCAGCGACCGCTGGGAGCAGAGACATGACCAGGAGGTGGGCTACGTGTTCTACCTCGCGCAGCGCGGGCGAAGGAAGCTCACGGAAGGCCTGGATCTCCGATTCGCCGCTGACTCCTTCCGTATTGGACGGCACAGCAACGACGCAGCGCCAGCTGTCGGGGATTGGAAGACGTGCCAGGAGCGGTGCGATGCGGTCGGTGTCTTCACGTCTGCCGCCTTCGACGATAAAGCCTCCGGCGTCGAACAGCCACGTGCCGATCGCTGATCGCCGCGCTCGACCCACGGCGGCCGCGAGTGAAGCGGCGCTCGTGGAGCGATCGTACAACTCCGCAATTCCACGGGCAACGCTGAGCGCCAGCTGCGTTCCGGAGCCGAGGCCCGCGTGCTCCGGGATCGCGTGCCGAATCACGATCCTGGCACCTGCACGTATTCCCTGAGACTCGAGGTACCGCTGCGCGAACTCGGCAGCGCGATGCGCCTCGGCGCCCTCCACCTCCACGCGTTCGGCGCGTTCCACGTCGAGCACGAGCGACGGATCGAACATACCAGCGCCGATCCCGCCGAATCGCCGGCCGAGGGAGCCGCGAAGGTCGAGCATGCCGAAGTGCAGACGCGCGGGAGCTTCGATGCGAACGATGCGATCAGACACCGCTACCCTGTGCGGACGCGATCGCTGCCAGCTTGTTCTCGATGTGATCGGTGAGCAGCGACATCGCCTCGTGCTCGCGCGGGCCTGCCGTCTTGTCGACGATCACCTGCAGCCGCGCGACATCCGCGCGAATCTCGGCCGCGGGGATGAGATGCGTGCGCGTGGCGACGATCGCAGTCTCGAGCACGGCATTGCGCGCGCGGTTGAAGCCGATGAATTCGCGAATCGCACCTTGATGTACGACCGCGGTGTCGATGCGTGAGCGGGGGGGAGTAGCATCGATGTGGCGCACCTCCAGCTCTCGCCAGGAGCACGCGGCCTCGAGTACGACGCCGCGCACGCGCACCGCGGGAAACGCGGGATACTGCGGACTGGAGATGGCGGCACGCGCGAACAGCATCACGTCATCCGTGAGATTCACGACGGCAGCACCGCCATCGCGCAGATTCCGAAAGGTGGTCGTCTCGAGAAAGGGCTTGACGACGATGCGATCGTCTCCCCACTCCACGCCCATGGGCGCGAAGTTCACGAGTCCCGCGGTGTCCATCGTCGTAATGATCGCTTCGATGATCATGCGCCGCACTCATTGCGGACACGCGCGGCGTAGGATGCGATGAGCTGCTGGGTGATCTGGCCGGGCTTGCCCGTGCCGATGACGGTGGTCCCGATGCGAACGAGTGGAGCGATCTCGCGGATGGAGCTCGTGAGAAACACTTCTGCTGCCATGGCGAGCTCCGGCTCTGCGATCTCGCGTTCGGCGATGCGGATCTTGAGCACGGGGGCGATCTCGAGCAGTGTGGCGCGCGTGATTCCGGGAAGAACGCCGCAGCTGAGAGGAGGGGTGACGAGCGTGTCATCGATCACGGCGAACACATTGCTCGCAGTCGCCTCGGACACGTGTCCTGCCGTGTCGAGGAATATCGCGTCGTCCGCACCCGCCGCTCTCGCCTGCGATAGAGCAAGCACAGATTCGGTGTACGCGAGCGTCTTGAGTCCCGAAGTCAGAGCATGCTCGTTGCGGCGCGCCCGCGCCATCGTGGCTACGACGGCTCGAGGCTCGCCTGGCGGATTCAGAGGCGAGATCGTGAGCGCGATCGTGGGTGCTGGATGCGGCGGTGGGGCGAGACCCGGTGGAGCAGGACCTCGCGTGAGCGTGAGGCGGACGCTCGCGTGATCGTAGCCGTACGTGAATGCCGTTCGCGTTGCGGCCGCAACGTGATCGCGCAGCCCGGGAGGAACCGGAATTCCGAACACGCGCGCGCCCGCATGGAGGCGATCGAGATGCGCATCGAGGCGAAACACGATTCCGCCGCGAGCGCGCATCGTTTCGAAGAGCCCATCAGCGAGCGTGAAGCCACGATCCAGAGGCGATAGCAACGGCTCGTCGTCCAGACGCTGCACTCCATTCAGCCAGAGCATCATCGGACGAGCTCCACGGGCGGAACGGCGGGCTCGCCCGCATCGGCGGGAGCGAACGCGAGATCGGCGCGATCTGGAAGCGGCGCCGCGTGTGCCGTATCACCGTGCAGAAAGTGATCGATCAGCCAGTAACCGTGCTCCGTGAGCGCCGACTCGGGATGGAACTGCACGCCGACGACGGGATCCGTGCGATGTGCGACGGCCATGATCTCGCCGTCCTCGGATCTGGCGGTCACCCGCAGCTCGGGCGGCAACGATTCGGGCGCTATCACGAGCGAGTGATAGCGCGTCGCCGTGAATGGGGAGGGCACTCCCGCAAACAGCTCGGTGCCGTCGTGATGAATGCGCGATGTCTTGCCGTGCATTGGCTTTCGCGCTCGTACGATCTCGGCGCCATAGGCCGTGCCGATGGCCTGGTGGCCGAGGCAGACGCCGAGAATCGGGGTGTCGTGGCCGAGCTCGCGAATGAGGTCGACGGAGATGCCCGCTTCGTTCGGCGTACAGGGGCCGGGGGAGACGATGATGTGCGACGGCGCGAGTGCGCGGATCGCCTCCACGGAGATGGCGTCATTCCGCACGACGACGGGATGCTCACCGAGCTCTCGGACATATCGCGAGAGGTTGTAGACGAACGAGTCGTAGTTGTCGAGAAGGAGAATCACGCCGTGCGCACTTGCTGGTGAGGTCGAATTCGAAAGCCGATCAACCTGACAGAGCTCGAATGAGCGCGCGAGCCTTGTCGAAGGTCTCGCGGTATTCCTGCTCGGGGTCGGAGTCGGCGACGATACCACCGCCTGCGGAAAAGTATATCCGCCCGTGGACTGCCTGATAGGTGCGGATGACGATGCTCGTATCCATGGCGCCCGTGACACTGATATAGCCGATCGAGCCGCAGTAGACACCGCGTCGCGAGGGCTCGAGCTCGGCAATGATCTCCATTGCGCGAACCTTTGGGGCTCCGGTGATCGACCCGCCGGGAAAGGTGGCGCACAAGAGGTCGATCGCATCGCGGCCGGGCTCGAGCGTACCGGTGACGGTGGACACGAGGTGGTGTACAGTGGCGTAGCGCTCGAGCGCGAACAGCTCCGGCACACGAACGCTGCCGGGCAGAGACACGCGCGAGAGGTCGTTTCGCATGAGATCGACGATCATGAGATTTTCGGCGCGATCCTTCGGGCTCTCCTGGAGCGCGCGACCGAGTGCCGCATCGTGTGCGGGATACACCCCGCGCGGGCGCGTGCCCTTGATCGGGCGAGCCTCGACCTGGCGCATGGTGTCGAGGCGGAGGAAGCGCTCGGGGGATGCGCTCGCCACGGTGACGTCGCCGAACTCGAGGAAGGCAGCGAAGGGCGCGGGATTGAGGTCGCGGAGGCGCCGGTAGAGCGCGAACGGGGATTCGGCGAGCGGCGCCTCGAAGCGTTGCGAGAGATTGGCCTGGAAGATGTCACCGGCGATGATGTACTCGCGCACTCGTGTGAGCGCGTCGAGATACCCGCGGTGCGTGAACGAGGAGCGAAGATCGAGGCCGGCAGGAATCTCGGTGTCCGACACCGGATACGACGGAGCGTGCTCGGCTCGCGGCAGCACTGCCGTCGGCTCAAGTATCTCAGTACTAAGCGATCTCGAGGACAAT
>DATGDQ010000325.1:0-14173 GCA_035310785.1 Gemmatimonadaceae bacterium
GGATTTCCGAACGATTCGATGTACAGCAGCACCATCGATGTTCGTTCATCGTGCTCCCAATGGCGCAACAGGTCGTTGCTCGACACGTCGGCCTTGTTCCCAACCGAGACGAAGGCCGAGATCCCGAGCCCGAGCATTCCCGCATAATCGATGATCGCGAGGCCGAGGCCGCCGCTCTGCGACATGAACGCGACGTGCCCCGCTGGGGGTGGCGACGGGGCGAAGGTCGCGTCGAGCCGCACCGCCGGATCGGTGTTGACCATCCCCATGCAGTTCGGCCCGATCAGTCGCATCTTCGCGTCGCGGACGATGCGAACGAGCTCCTCCTGCCGCGCGCGTCCCTCGGCCCCACTCTCCGCGAATCCCGCCGAGATCACGATGAGCGCGCGCACGCCTTTCCGCGCGCAATCTCGCACGACTTCGAGAACGCTCGCTGCCGGAACGACGATCACGGCGAGATCCACTGCACCGGGGATCTCCTCCACGCTCCGATACGCCGTCACGCTTTGCACGACGCTCGCGTTCGGATTCACCGGATAGAGCGCACCCGTGAACTCGTAGCGAAGCAGATTGTGGAACAGCTCCCCGCTGATCGTGCCACGCGTGCGCGACGCGCCGATCACGGCCACCGAATGGGGAGCGAAGAAGGGCGACAACGACTGTCCGTCGTCGCCCCGTGCACCGTCCGTATCGGCACTTGTGTGCGTCAAAGGCGGGCCGTCGCAGCCGCGGTTGGCTGGCAGGACGGCATTCGCCTGACATTCGTCGCAGGCTTCGAGCGCATATTATGGTAGGTGCTTCGCACGTACTCCTCGGAGGCTTATGCCGAAATTCGTCATCGAGCGTGGAATTCCCGACGCGGGCAAGTTGTCGTCCGGCGATCTGCAGGGAATCGCCAGCAAGTCCAACACTGTGCTACAGCAGATGAATCGGTCCGGCAAGGACGTGCATTGGGTGGAGAGCTTCGTCACGCCGGACAAGATCTATTGCATCTACAACGCGCCCGACGAAGCCGCCGTTCGCGAGCACGCGAAGCTCGGCGGCTTTCCGGCGGACAGCGTGGCTCGCGTCACAGAGGTCATAGACCCGACGACTGCCGAACGGAAGTAGTTCGGCAGTCCGTTCAGGAGTCGCTAGGCGGCGCTTCTTCCTTCGCCGCTGTCGGCGTGCGACATCACGATGCTGTCGCCCAGGCCGCCCGCGAGCTCGCCGAGGTCGCCGCCGTGATACGCGCGTTCACCGTGCTCGGTGACATCGATGCCCGCGATCTCATCCGCGAGCGAGATGCGAAGTCCGCCAAGCGCCTTGATTGCACTCAGCAGTATGCCCGTTCCCACGCCCGCGAGCCCGATGGTCGCGAGAATCGCGATCACCTGCACCACCATCTGATGCGGATTCCCGGCGAGCCATCCATCGCCGCCGCCCGCATTCACACTCTTCGTCGCGAACACTCCAGTCATCAGCGCGCCCGTGATGCCCGCCACACCGTGGCAGGCGAAGACATCGAGCGCATCGTCCAGCTGCGTGCGGGCGCGCGCCTGCATCGCGAAGAAGCTCGCGGTCGCGGCGATCAAGCCGATCGCGATGGCCGCGGACGGCGTCACGAATCCCGCAGCGGGTGTGATCGCGACAAGTCCCACCACCGCGCCGGTCGCTGCGCCCACCGCGGTGCAGTGCCGATTGCGAATCACGTCGAGCACCATCCACATCGTGAGTGCCGCGGCGGCCGCCGTGTGCGTCGTCACGAAAGCATTCGCCGCGACGCCGTTCGCCGCGAGCGCCGATCCGGCGTTGAAGCCGAACCAGCCGAACCATAGCAGTCCCGCGCCGAGCACCGTGAACGGCACGTTGTGCGGCACGAGCGGCGCGCGCCCAAAGTCGCGACGTTTGCCCAGCATGAGCGCCGCAACGAGTGCGGAAACGCCGGCACTGATGTGCACCACGGTTCCGCCAGCGAAGTCCAGCGCGCCCAACGTGTGCAGCCATCCCCCGTCACCCCACACCCAATGCGCGAGCGGATCGTAGATCAACGTGCTCCACAACAGCGTGAAGAGCAGGTACACGGTGAACTTCATGCGCTCCACCACCGCGCCCGATACGAGCGCGATGGTGATCGCCGCGAACATCGCCTGAAATGCCGCGAAGGCGAGATGGGGAATCGTACCGGCGTAGGTCGCATTGGCGCTCGCGCCCACGAGCGAGAAGCCGGCCCAGTGCGCGCCTCCGACGATTGGACTCCCGGGCGAGAAGGCCAGCGAGTAGCCGATCACCACCCACTGCACGCTGATGACGCCCAGCGCCGCCATGCTCATCATCAAGGTGTTGAGCGTGCTCTTCTTGCGAACGAGCCCGCCGTAGAAGAAGGCGAGCCCCGGCACCATCAGCATCACGAGCGCCGCCGAGACCAGCACCCACGCGGTGTCGCCCGCGGAGATCGCCGTATCCGCGCTCATGCGCCCACCGCCGGCATCTCCGCCTTGGCTCTGGCCTGCACTTCATCCGCCGTGACCGGCGTGAGTGCATCGTTGTTCGTCTCACCCGTGCGGATGCGCACCACGCGCTCGAGTGGCTGCACGAATATCTTTCCGTCACCCACCTCGCCAGTGCGCGCCGCATCGACGATCGCCTGAATCGTCGCCTCCACGAACGGCTCCGAGCACGCCATTTCGATCTTTACCTTGTCGTGGAACTCGAGCACCAGCGAAGAGCCTCGATACTGCTCGAGCACTTCGCGCTCTCCCCCATGACCGGTCACGTGACTCAGCGTTATCCCCGTGACCCCGGCACGGAAAAGCGATTCCTTCACCGCCGCGACCCGCTCGGGCCGAATGACGCATGTTATCAACTTCATGAGCTCCCCCGGGGATGAACGAAAAGCGCCCCGAATGGGCCGGGGCGATCGAGTGACTTCGCCAGTCCCGACTTCGCCATTCGGCGAGTCGAGGCGTGGGTCCGCTCACGGAAACACCCTCGATTCATAACAGGAAAGCCCCACGCGCGCGAGAAGAAAGGCGCCTACCGGGCGCTTTTCACAGGGGCCGACTGCCCGACAGGCTAGGCGACCCGATCCCGGAAGAAGCGGAGGAGCACTCGGCTGTCGTCGCACGGCGTCGCTCGATGGCGGGATCTCCGGGCAGCTCGCGGTTCGGGAGTCCACTGGCGCGACTCGGAAGTGGACGGCGTGGCGATTGGTTCCCCTGGGACTTTTGGTTCTCCCATCGGCGAACGGACCCTCCCGACCGCTGGCGAAGGCCTCCTCGCCCTGAACCGGCCACATCCGTAAAGAGACGGCCAAAGCCGGTGGCGCGGGTGCACGAATGAGTCGATTGGTGGGCGCCGATTCGGCGGTGATCGGAACGAATCTTCGCTGGAAAATGGCGCAGACATGGACTAGATTTCCGCTGTACAAAGCCAGAAAAATCGTACGTGCCGCAGTGCCCGCGACTGAGTTATCCAGCGCGGGCGCTCGACGTTTTAGCTCACCCCACCCGGCCCACATACCAGGAGCAGTGTCATGCCAGCGACCGGACTGAACCCGCGCAAAGCAGCCATCCAGGATATCGCTTCCCGTACTGCTCGAAATTCGAACGGGATTGCGAATGGAAATGGCGCTGGCAACGGTCAGCATCCGACGTCGGAGTACTTCGGCATCAACACCTTCGGCGCCCGACAGATGCGCGCGCGCCTGCCGAAGGAGGTATACGCGAAGCTGGTCGGAGCGATTCGCCAGGGAAAGAAGCTCGACGCCGAGATCGCGCCCACGGTCGCTCAGGTCATCAAGGAGTGGGCGATCTCTCGCGGCGTGACGCACTTCACACACTGGTTTCAACCGCAGACGGGCCTCACCGCCGAGAAGCACGACGCGTTTCTCTCGTTCGATGACAAGCAGCAGCCGATGGAGTCCTTCTCCGGCGCGCAGCTCATTCAGAGCGAGCCCGATGCATCGAGCTTTCCGTCCGGTGGGCTGCGCGCCACGTGGGAAGCGCGCGGCTACACCGCGTGGAATCCCGCGTCGCCCGTGTTCATCGTCGAATCGGGCAACACGCGCACGCTTTGCATTCCGTCGGTGTTCATCGGCTACAACGGTGAGGCGCTCGACGAGATGACGCCGCTCCTGCGCAGCTCGGATGCACTCTCCGAGAAGGCGATCGAGATGCTCGAGCTCCTCGGCGAGAAGAACGTGCTGCGCGTGTACACCACGCTCGGACCCGAGCAGGAATACTTCCTCATCGATCGCAATCACTTCGCGCTGCGTCCCGATCTCGTCATGGCGGGCCGCACGCTCGTCGGCGCTCCGCCGCCGCGCGGCCAGCAGCTCGAGGATCACTATTTCGGCGGCATTCCCGAGCGGGTGCAGGCGTGCATCGCAGAAGTCGAGTACGAGCTGTACAAGCTCGGCGTCCCGATCGTGACGCGCCACAACGAGGTTGCGCCGAGTCAGTTCGAGATGGCGCCGATGTTCGAGGAGACCGATCTCAGCGTCGATCACAATCAGCTCGTGATGGCCGTGCTGCGCCGCGTCGCGCTTCGCCACGGCCTGCAGGCGCTCCTCCATGAGAAGCCCTTCGCCGGCATCAATGGCTCGGGCAAGCATTGCAACTGGTCGATGGCCATCACCTCCGACGATTCGAGCATCGACGGCACGAATCTCCTCAAGCCGGGGAAGACGCCGCATCAGAACGTTCGCTTCCTCGTGTTCCTCGCTGCGGTGCTCAAGGGCGTGCACAAGCACGCGGGGCTTCTCCGCAGCGGCATCGGCACATCGGGCAATGAGCATCGTCTCGGCGCGAATGAGGCGCCGCCGGCGATCATTTCGATCTTCATGGGTCAGATGCTCACTCGCGTGATCGAAGACATCGCCGCGGGAAAGACGTCGCCCACGAATGCACAGCAGGCGATGATCAAGCTCGGCGTCGCCAAGCTGCCCGAGGTCGAGAAGGACAACACGGATCGCAACCGCACGTCGCCGTTCGCGTTCACGGGCGCGAAGTTCGAGTTCCGCGCCGTGGGCTCATCGCAGTCCATTGCGTTTCCGGTGATGCTCCTCAATGCGACGGTGGCCGAGGCGCTGGGCGAGCTCGCCACGGCGTTGCGCTCGGCGCTCAAGCGCACGAAGTCGGTGGACGACGCGGTGCTCGAAGTCGTTCGTGAGGCGTTCAAGGAAACAGGCGCGGTACGCTTCGAAGGGAACAACTACTCGGACGAGTGGGTGGTGGAGGCGGCGAAGCGCAAGCTGCTGAACCTGCGCCGCACGCCGGAGGCGCTCGCGCAGCTGCTCACGAAGGATGCCCGCGCCGTGTTGACGAAACTCGGCATTCTGAGCAAGCCGGAAATCGAGTCGCGCTTTCACATCAGGCTCGAGCGCTACGTGAAGGACATGCTCATCGAGATTCACACCCTCGAGGAGATGGTCGACACGATGATTCTGCCGGCATCGTTCTCGTATCTGGCATCGCTCACGAAGAGTGCGGCGGATGCGAAGGCGGCTGGCATGAAGACCGTGCCCCAGCTCGACGCGGCAAACGTCGTTGCGGACTTGATCCAGCAGCTGCAGACGCGTCGCGCCGCACTCGGCAAGGTGACCGCGAAGGCCGAGGGGATGCACGACGAGCTCGAGGCCCAGGCGAAGCTGCTCACGTCGGACGGTGCCGATAGGATGGCGGATGTGCGCGCGATCAGCGACGCGCTCGAGCTCGCGGTGAGCGATGATCTCTGGCCGCTGCCGAAGTACCGCGAGATGCTCTTTCCCTTGTAACGGATGTAACGAGTGTAACGGCAGCCGGAACGAGACAAATCGAGTCGAGGGGCCGACGCGGCGCGCGCGTCGGCCCCTCGTTCATCCTGTCGCAGCCCGCCGCCCGCAGCGCCCTGAGCCGTTCGCGCTCGCACGGTGTAACACACCCGTTCATACTTCCGGTAACCGAAAGGAGCGGGTGGCAATGCTGGTGCTCGTGCTCGCGTTTCTAGGCGGGATGCTCACGATCCTCAGTCCGTGCATTCTGCCGATCATTCCGTTGGTGTTCGCTCGCTCGGAGCGCAACTTCACGCGCGAGATCGCCCCGATGCTGGGCGGTCTCGCAATCGCGTTCACCGCCGCGGCGCTCATTGCCACAGCGACAGCGCACTGGCTGATCGTCGCGAACGTGGTTGGGCGCGACATCGCACTCGTGCTCTTTGCAATCGTGGGCACCACGCTCGTCTCCACGCGCGCCGCGGAGTGGATCGCGCGCCCCGCCACGCGCGCGGGTGCCGCGCTGCTCGGGTCACGCTCCGGCACCGCGCCCACGACGGCGCCGCAGAACGTCGTCGTCGGAATGGCGATCGGGCTGTTGTGGGCGCCGTGCGCCGGCCCGATTCTCGGAGTTCTGATTGCCGCGGCGGCCACCACCGATGCGCCGCATGCAGCGTCGCTGTTTCTCACCTTTGCGCTCGGAGCCGCCATGTCGCTCGCCGCCGTTCTCTCACTCGGTGCAAGGCTGATCGCGCGGATCAAGCGCGCCGGCGCTACCGAGACAGCCGTGCGCCGCGTGTTCGGCGTGGCGACGATCGTCACGGTTCTCCTTATCTTCTTCGGCTACGATCAGCTGCTCTTCGGCAAAGGCGGATTGGTGAAGACCGCAAGCGCCGAAGAGCATCTCGTCTCCGCGCTCGCACCCGAACGCGTGCAGCCGCATCCGCCCGGCATGTCGCTCGACGAGTTCGCCGCCGAGGAGGATGCGCTCGCCGCCGCGGTCCATCTCGACAAGGCGGACGGCGATCTCCCCGGCTTCGACGGCGGCACGGAGTGGATCAACTCGAGCGCGCTCTCTCCGCAGTCGCTGAAGGGCAAGGTCGTCCTCGTCGATTTCTGGACGTTCATGTGCTACAACTGCCTTAACGCGTTGCCGCACGTGAAGGCGCTCTACGCCAAGTACAAGGACCGCGGCTTCGTCGTGGTCGGCGTCCACACGCCGGAGCTCGCACCCGAGCGCGTTCCCCAGAGCGTTCGCGACGCGGTGAAGCGGCTCGGCATCACCTTCCCTGTGGTGATCGACAACGACAACAGGATCTGGAACGCCTTCCATAATCAGTATTGGCCGGCCGCCTATTTCGCGGACGCCACGGGCAAGCTGCGCTTCTACAACTTCGGAGAGGGTCGCTACGACGAGCAGGACAAAGTCGTCGCGAAGCTGCTGGCCGAGCGCGATGCGGCCGGGAAATCGACTACGAGCACGTCGATGAGCGATCGCGACAGCGCGCCGCGCGATCCGCGCGTCGTCGGTGCGACGCGCGCGGCCGCAGTCAGACCCACGCGCCCGCGCTGAGCTGCGTGGCTGCTACTGCGCAGCTGTCACGTACGCCTTCTTGAACGCGTCGAGCTCCGCCGGGGCCGCGTCCGTGACAGCCCAGTACGTCAATCCGCGATCGGACCAGTGCACGAGCGAATATCCATCGTAGGCGGCCTTGGGCGCTCCCCCTTCGCCCGCGGACGTGGGCCAGATGAAGAGATTGATCTTGTGCAGCCCGCGCGCATACACCAGCGCCGCGGCGGTATGTCCGGCGACGTATTCGGCGCGACCGCCGAGGAGGGAGAACCCCTGCGCCTGCAGCTCCGGCACACTGGGCGCGAACGGCACCTTCCCCGCGAACCACGGCTTCACCGTGTGGTGATCGCTCGATGGCACGTCGGTCAGATGATCGGCCATGAGCGAACGCACGTGGGTGTCCACGAGCGACGCGACGAGCACCTTCTGCGATCCCGAGCCGTCCCGCGTCGCATCGACGATGCGCTGGCCCGTCCAACCGAGTGCGAGCGCCGCAACGAGCCCCGCTGCGTACGCGAGCTGGGTGAGCCGGGGTCTCGAGCCGGCTCGATGGTGCGGCTGCGCCTCGTTCGCCGCCTGCGCACGCGCCCACGCATGCAGTGACTCCGGCGCCTGGTATGTGGGAAGAGCCTCTCGAAGCAGCTCGCCCAATGGACGTGGTGTGGGTGCAGTCATCCGTATCCCTCTTCGAACGTCACGAGACTCGCCAGTGACTCGGCCAATCGCGCCCGCGCACGCGAGAGGCGAGACATGACGGTGCCGAGCGGCACTTCGGTAATCGTGGCGATCTCGTCGTAAGAGCATTGCTGCAGCTCGCGAAGCACCAGCGTTTCCCGCAGCCCATCGGGGAGCGCGGCGACCGCCTCTCGAATGCGATGCTGAAGAATCGAGCGATTCGCCGCAGTGTCGGGAGACGCCGCCTGATCCACGAGCTGAAGCTCCGGCACATCGTCGAACGCAACGGTGTCGATGCGTCGGCGCCGCCCGCCATAGCACTCGCGGCGCACGATGGCGAGCAGCCAGGCGCGCGCGTCGGCGTCGTTGCGCAGGGTGTGGATGTAGCGCACCGCACGCAGGATCGCCTCCTGTGTCGCATCCTCCGCCTCACTCACGTCCCTCGTGAGATAGCGCGCGAGCGTGTACGCTGCATCGAGATGCGGGAGCACCACTCGCTCGAATCGTGTGTCAGCCGGCAACGATCGATCCGGTCATGGTTGTATGGACGAGCAGAAGTACCATTCCGTGCGGATCGAGGATCGGGGTGTGTCGCGCCGACCCTCCAGATTGGACCTCGATTGCGTTCACTTTATTCCCCGATCGAGATCTGTGGCTCCATCGCCTCTGCGCGGAGCACCTTTTCGTAACAGAGGCAGCTCTGTTTCCCCTCGTATATTCCATAGTTCGGGATGCGCACGTAGCCTTGGGCTTCGTACAGCGCGATTGCCGGCACCTGCAAGGCGCGCGTCTCCAGCCGCACGGCCTCGTACCCGCTCTCCTTCGCCATGCGCTCGAGCGTCGCGAGGATCGCCTTCGAGTATCCACGCCCGCGATGCTCCGGTGCCACGAACATTCGCTTGATCTCGGCGATCCCCGGTTCGAGCGGACGAAAGCCGCCGCACGCCACCGCCTGACTTCCTACGCGCCCAACCAGGAATCCGCTGCCGGGCACCAGCACATCCTCGGGCTTGAAGTTCCCCGCGCCGTCGATCTTGTGATCATAGATCTTCGTCACCTCCGCGGTCATGGCGCGAATGAGCGCTGCGGCTTCGGGCTCGCGAGGGTCGATACGGGAAATCTCGAGAGCGGGCGACGACTCTGACATGTGACTGGCGCAGTGCGGGGAGTTTCCAGAACCTGAAATATCGCCCTCGGGCGGGGCGCTTCAACTCAACTAGATTCCACCCCATGACTGTTCCCCCTTCCGGCGGCTCGGCACCCTCTCCCGCTTCGGTGGCATGTCCGAGTTGCGGCTCGCCCGCCAGCGGACATTTCTGCGCGAGCTGCGGCTCGCCGCTGGCGGGTGCGCGCTGCGCTGCCTGCGCCACCATACTCACGCCTGGCGCGAAGTTCTGTCATCGCTGCGGCACGGCCGCGGGCGCCGCGGCTGCAGCGCGCCCGGATGCGACATCGACGACGCTCCCATGGGCCATCGCCGGGATTGCGCTCGTGTGCCTGATCGCGCTCCTCGCGGGTCAGCGGTTCCGCTCCACGCCCGCCAACACTGCACAGGGTCAGGCGCAGGTCCAGCCGCAAGGCGAGCTCGATGCGGGCGCCGCGCCCGATGCCGGAGCGCAGGACGTGCGCGCACCGGATATCTCGAGCATGTCCCCGCGCGAGCGCGCCGACCGCCTGTTCGATCGCATCATGCGTCTCGACACCGAGGGCAAGAAAGACAGCGTACAGTTCTTCGCGCCAATGGCCATGGCCGCGTACGAGGCGCTCCCCAATCCCGATGTGGATGCTCGCTTCGACATGGGCCGCATCGCGCAGGTCGCCGGCGCCTATCCGGCTGCGAAGAGCGAAGCCGACAGCATTCTCGCGAAGCAGCCCACCCATCTGCTCGGCCTCGTGCTCGCGATGCAGGCCGCGCGCGCCACTGGCGACACCGTCCGCGCGAACGCGTACCGCGCAAAGCTGCGCGCCGCGCAGAAGTCCGAGCTCGCCAAGAAGCTTCCGGAGTACGACCGCCACATCGCCGACATTCGAGACGCAGTCGCGAGCGGCAAGTAGCAGGCGCTCGCTCGCGCCACTACCTCATTCAGCCACATGCCCATCAAGACCATTCACGTCGCTCACAGCCCGGACTCGGACGACGCCTTCATGTTCTACGCGCTCGCCGAAGGAAAGATCGATACCGGCGATCTGCGCTACGTCCACGAGCTGCAGGACATCGAATCGCTCAATCAGCGCGCGCTCAACGCGGAGCTCGAGGTCACCGCGGTGTCCATTCATGCGTACGCATATCTGTCCGACCGCTATGCGCTGTTGCCGCACGGCTCCTCCATGGGCGATCGATACGGCCCGCGGCTCGTCGCTCGCACGCCGATGACGCGCGCCGATGTGCGTGGCAAGCGCATCGCCGTTCCGGGCCCGCTCACCACCGCCTATCTCGCGCTGCGGCTGTACGAGCCCGATTTCGAGGCGGTGATGACACCCTTCGACGAGATCGAAGACGCGGTCGTGGACGCCCAGGTGGACGCCGGTCTGCTCATTCACGAGGGACAGTTGACGTTCGGCGAGCGCGGGCTGCATCTCATTGCAGACATGGGCGAGTGGTGGTACCAGGAAACCGGGCTGCCCCTCCCGCTCGGCGGCAACGTCGTGCGCAAGGACCTCGGCGAGGATCTCATTCGCACCGTCTCGCGCCACCTGCGCGCGAGCATCGCGTACGGACTCGAGCATCGCGTGAAGGCGCTCGACCACGCGATGCAGTTCTCGCGAGGGCTCGACCGCGGCAAGGCCGACGAGTTCGTGGGCATGTACGTGAACGATTGGACGCTGGATTACGGAGAGCGTGGGCGGGCCGCGGTTCGGGCGCTGCTCGAGCGCGGCGTCGAGTGCGGATTGATCGATCATCCCGTCTCGATCGAATTCGTCGACGATGATGATTAGAGGCTCCTGACGCGGCCCGCCACGGCCGCGACGTGGTCGAGATCCGCGCGGGTAGGCCCGTCGATCCGACCGTCGTGGTCGCCCTGGGCGCAGTAGTCGCAAGGCGAGAGGAATCGCGAACCGCCTGAGCACGCTTGCGGCCGAGTCCCAACAGGGGGACGCGCCCGCGCGTATGGTGGCAGAGCCCGTCCTTTCACCCGTGTCCGCTTCGTGAACAGAGTTCGATTCGTCGTAGGCGTCCTGCTGAGTGCAGGATGCGTGGGAACGCCATCGGTGTCCGGAGTCCCGGGCACCTCGCCGGCGCCGAACAAGGAGTGGGCGCCGCCACCGCCCCCGCGCGATTCCCTCCCCTCCTCGACCACGGCGCTTCCCCCCGATCTCGCCTCACGCGTGAACACACTGACGCTAGGGGATGTGGTGGACCTCGCGCTTCGCAACAATCCGGAGACGCAGATCTCGTGGGCCAACGCGCGCGCGGCCGCTGCCGCGTACGGAGGATCGAAGGGTCTCTATTATCCGACAGTCAACGCGGAGGTCGGTGTCACGCGGTTGAAGTCGTCGCCCACGTTCAGCAATGACAGCGTGCTCCGCCCATCGCTGATGCAGACGAACTACGGCCCCACCTTTTCCGTGAGCTGGCTGATCGCCGATCTTGGTGGGCGCGCCGGAACCATCGAATCCGCGCGCCAGGCGCTGATCGCGGCGAATTGGACGCATAACGCCACCATCCAGAACGTAGTGCTCCAGGTCGAGAGCGCGTATTTCTCCTACATGGCGAACAAGGCGCTCGTCGAATCCGAGCGACTGAGCGTGAAAGAAGCGCAAACGAGTCTCGAGTCGACCCAGGAGCGGCAGCGCGTCGGCCTGGCCACGGTCGCCGATGTGCTGCAGGCGAGAACCGCGTACTCGCAGGCGCGGCTCACGCTCGAGTCGACCGAAGGCGATCTGCAAACCACGCGCGGTGCACTCGCGGCGGCCATGGGACTTCCGGCGAACGCTCCGTACGACATCGAAGCCGCGCCAGCCACGGCGGTCGGGCCCGCCACCGACAGCGTGGATGCGCTCATCGCTCGAGCGGTGAAGAGTCGCCCGGATCTCGCGTCCGCTCAGGCGCAATACCGGCAGGCCGTTGGCAACGTCCGCGCAGCACGCGGCAATTTATTCCCATCGATTCAGGCAACGGGTACAGGCGGCCGCACGTACACTCAGACGCTCCCGCGCGGCGCCACGAATTACACTCTGACGCTCGGCCTCGTCATTCCCATCTTTTCCGGTTTCTCGCGTCAGTATGCCGTCAGCCAGGCGCGCGCCGAGGCGGATGCGGCGCTCGGTCGCGCGGCATCGGTGAAGCAGCAGGTCCAATTTCAGGTCTTCAGCTCGTATTACGCGTTACAAACTGCAGCGAAAAGGGTACTCACGGCCGACGACCTGCTCGCGAGTGCGCAGTCGTCCGAAGAGGCCGCGCTTGGCCGGTATCGCGCAGGCGTAGGATTGTTCGTAGACCTCCTCACGGCACAGAGCGCGCTCGCATCCGCGCGTGCACAGCAGGTGCAGGCGCGCTGGACATGGCAGACCTCGCTCGCGCAGCTTGCCCATGACACGGGCGTGCTCGACACCAGCGGCGGCACGAACATCCGCGTCACCCCGGACACCATTCGAGAGGCACCACCGCAATGATGGATCGTCGTTCGTTTCGTTTCGTCTCTGCCGCAGTAGTCGCGACTGCGCTTCTCGCTTGCGCGAAGAAGGCGCCGCCGCCTCCGGCCGCGGTACCGGTGACCGTTGGCCGGGCGGAGCTGCGAACGGTGCCGTACACGCTCCAGGCGAACGGCATGGTCGAGCCGATGCAGACGGTGGCGATCGAGCCGCAGGTGAGCGGGATCATCACCAAGGTGCTGTTCAAGGAAGGGGACGACGTCAAGGAGGGACAGCCGCTCTTCGAGATCGATTCGCGCGCCTACAGGGCGGCGTATGATCAGGCGCAGGCAGTGGTCGAGCGCGACCGTGCTCAGCTCGCAAACGCAAACTCGGATGTGGCCCGCTACAGCGCGCTCGTGGAGAAGAACTACGTCACGTCACAGCAGATGGAGCAGGTGAAGACCACCGCGGCCGCGCTCAAGGCGACGCTCGCGTCCGATGAGGCACTCGCGCAGCAGGCGAAGCTCAACCTTCAGTACGCGACCATTCGCGCGCCGATCTCGGGGCGCGCGGGGAGCCTCCAGGTGCGTGTCGGCTATCTCGCGAGGGTGCCCGCGACAGCACCCCTCGTCACCATCAATCAGATCCATCCGATTCTGGTGCGCTTCGCCGTGCCGGCCGCGAGTCTCCAGCGCATTCGGCAGTACGCATCGAAAACGCTTCCGGTCACCGCACACCCTGCGAGCTCTCCCGGAACGTCGAGCACGGGTACGCTGTCGTTCGTCGACAACGCGATCGATACGACGACGGGCACCATTCTGCTGAAGGGAACGTTCGAGAACAAGGATGGAGCGCTCTGGCCGGGCGAGTTCGTCACCGCAACGCTGCAGCTCTTCCAGCAAGAGGACGCCATCACGGTTCCGACGCAGGCGGTGGTCGAGGGCCAGAACGGGAATTTCCTCTTCGTGATCAACGCCGACAGCACCGCGACCCAGCGTGAGATCACGATCGACCGCGCCGCGGGCGATGTCACGATCATTTCGCAAGGCGTGAAGCCCGGCGAGCAGGTCGTGACCGACGGTCAGCTGCGACTGAATACGGGAACCAAGGTCCAGATCAAGCCGCCCGCCGGCGGAGATCAGCAGAGGGCAGGATGAGTATTTCCGAGCTGTTCATCAAGCGGCCCGTCATGACGACACTCGTCATGGCAGGCATTCTTCTCTTCGGCATCGTCTCCTACCGCAATCTCGCGGTGAGCGATCTGCCGACGGTCGACTACCCGACGGTCTCGGTGAACGCGTCGCTCCCGGGCGCGAGCCCCGAAACGATGGCCTCGTCCGTCGCGACCCCGCTCGAGAAGCAGTTCTCGACGATCGCCGGCATCGATGCGATGACCTCGCAGAGCGCGCTCGGCACCACGAGCATCACGCTCCAGTTCGCCCTCGATCGCAACATCGACGCCGCCGCGGCCGACGTGCAGGCCGCGATCTCGCAGACGCTGCGGCAGCTGCCTCAGAACATCGTGCCGCCGTCGTATCAGAAGGTCGATCCGTCGTCGTCGCCCATTCTCTACTTCGCGCTGCGCTCGACATCAATGCCGCTGTCGCAGCTCGACGAAT
>DATGDQ010000326.1:0-1575 GCA_035310785.1 Gemmatimonadaceae bacterium
CGCCATTCGCTTCATGTTCTCGATCGCTTCCGCCGTGTACTGAAGGGATCGGAACGACATCTCGGGCTTGAGCTTCGCCGCCGCCAGCTCCAGTGCATCCGGCTCGTACTGCACGCGGCACGTGTTGCAGATCTTGCGCACGAGTCGCTGCGCGAGCACCAGATTGAGCGCCGATGCCACGTTGAAGGGCTCGAGCCCCATGTCCATGAGTCGCGTCACCGTTTCCGGCGCGGAGTTCGTGTGCAGCGTCGACATCACGAGGTGACCCGTGAGCGCGGCCTTGATGGCGATGCCGCCCGTCTCCAGGTCGCGAATCTCTCCGATCATGATGATGTTCGGATCCTGACGCAGGAACGCCTTCAGCGCCGCGGCGAAGGTCAGTCCGATGTCCGTGCGTACGAGCACCTGATTGATCCCGAAGATGTTGTACTCCACGGGATCTTCCGCCGTCATGATGTTGACGTCGATGTTGTTGACCTTCGAGAGCGCCGAATAGAGCGTGGTGGTCTTGCCGGATCCGGTCGGGCCCGTGACGAGCACCATGCCGTACGGATTGGCCACCGCCTCCATGAGATCGGCCTCGGCGCGCGGCTCGATTCCGAACTTCTCGAGATCGAGCGTCAGATTGCCCTTGTCGAGAATACGGAGCACGACCTTTTCGCCGAACAGCGTGGGCAGCGTCGACACGCGATAGTCGATGACCTTCTTGCCGATCTTCAGCTTGATGCGCCCATCCTGCGGCACGCGGCGCTCGGCAATGTTCAGGTTCGACATGATCTTGAAGCGCGAGATGAGCGCGGCCTTGAGCTTCATTGGCGGCTTCATCACTTCCTGCAGTGCGCCGTCGATGCGGTAGCGCACACGCATCTCGTGCTCGTAGCACTCGAAGTGGATGTCCGACGCGCCCTTTTTCACGGCGTCCGTCAAAATGCCGTTGATGAGCTTCACGACCGGTGCGTCGTCGATCGCTGCCGCGAGCACCGACGCGCTGATCTCCTCATCCCGTTCCTCGACGACCTCGATGTCGCCTTCCTCGTCGATGTCCGCGAGGATGTTCTGCAGCGCGTCGTCCGTATTCTCGCCGTAGTGCTTGTCGACGGCGTTGCGCAGCGTGTACTCCCCGGCGATGACCGGGAAGATGTCGTAGCGCGTGATGAACTTGAGGTCGTCGACGACACCCAGGTCGGAGGGATCCGCCATGGCGACCGTGAGCGTGCGTCCCTCGCGCTTGAGCGGAAGCACCAGGTGGCGCTGCGCCAGCTCCGCCGGAATCAGCTTCGCGATGCGCGCGTCGACCTCGAAGTTCGTGAGGTCCACCGCGGGCATCCGGAACTGCCTCGCGAGCATGCGCGTGAGCTCCACCTCGTTGATGAAGCCGAGCTTCACGAGGTTGTAGCCGATGCGCATGCCGCTGACCTTCTGTTCCGCGAGCGCACGGTCCATTGCCTCGCGCGTGATGAGCCCCTCGCGCAGGAGGAGATCACCGAGGCGCTCGCCCGTGGCTGCAGCTGAGGGTGCTGGTGCGACGGCCATGTTTCTCGGAGAGGGAACAGCGCCCGGGGAGCGTCGGCGACG
>DATGDQ010000327.1:0-9082 GCA_035310785.1 Gemmatimonadaceae bacterium
AACTCCATCTCTCCGGGCGGCGGCATCTACAAGAGCACCGACGGCGGGATGACATGGAAGCTGATGGGACTCGAGAAGACGCAGCAGATCGGGCGCATCATCGTGCATCCGACCAACCCGGACATCGTGTACGTCGCCGCACTCGGACACGCGTGGGACGCGAATCCCGACCGTGGGCTATACAAGACGGTGGACGGGGGAAAGAGCTGGCAGCTGATCAAGTTCGTGAGCGACAAGGCTGGCTTCATCGACGTCGCGATGGATCCGTCGAATCCGGATGTGTTGTACGCCTCGAGCTACGAGCGCATGCGAGGCCCGTATTTCCTGAAGAGCGGAGGTCCGGGAAGCGCGCTGTGGAAGAGCACCGACGCTGGCAAGACGTGGACGAAGATCGAGGGCGGCGGATTTCCCGAGACGATGAAGGGACGCATCAACATCGCGATCGCGCGCAGCAATCCGAGCACCGTCTACGCGCTCGTCGAGGCGGACTCGATGCGCGGAGCCACGCATGCCGTGCACGCCCCCGCCAGCGATTCAGCCGGAGAGAAGCCAAAGGAAGCGGCGAAGCAGCGGCTGCTGAGCGGGCTGTATCGCTCCGAGGACGGGGGCAAGACGTGGCGCTGGATGAACGATGACGATGTGCGCCCGTTCTACTACTCGCAGGTGCGCGTCGACCCGAAGCTGCCGAACCGCGTGTACTGGTCCTCCACGCCAGTGAATTTCTCGGATGACGGCGGCAAGACGGTTCGGAACGCCACGGTCGGCATTCACGTGGATCATCACGCCATGTGGATCGACCCGAACGATCCCGAGCACTTCCTCGTCGGCGACGACGGCGGCGTGTCGCAGACATGGGACCGAGGGGGCAACTACGAGTTCCTGAATCGCATCTCCATCGGGCAGTTCTACGAAGTGAGCTACGACATGGCCGTGCCGTATCGCGTGTGCGGCGGATTGCAGGACAACGGCAGTTGGTGCGGCCCGAGCAGGAAGAAGGGCGGCCCGATCACGAACGCGGACTGGTTCACGGTTGGCGGCGGTGATGGATTCTACACGGCGCAGGATCCGACGAACCCGAACATCATCTACGCCGAATCGCAGGGTGGCAACATTCGTCGCCTGGACTACGGTACCGGTGAGAGCAAGCCGATCGTGAAGCCCACGTGGCGTCCTCGCTACCTGCAGATCGAGGATTCGATTCTCGTCGCGCGAGGAGACACGACGAAGCCGGTGCCTCCGACGAACAAGAAGCGAATGGCCGAGCTGCGCGCGATGCAGCAGAAGGACTCGACGGATCTCGATCTGCGGTTCAACTGGAACACGCCATACTTCATCTCGCCGCATGCGTCCTCGACGATCTATGTCGGCGGCAACCGCGTGCTCAGGTCGACGAACCGCGGTGACGACTTCCTCCCCATCTCACCTGATCTCTCGACGCGCGACATGGCGAAGGTGCGCTGGAGCATGGATTCCACCGGTGGCATCACGAACGATGCGACGGGCGCGGAGACCTACGGCACGATCACGGCGCTGGCGGAATCCTACATGCGCCCGGGATTGCTCCTCGCCGGCACCGACGATGGCAATGTATGGATCACGCACAACGACGGCGCATCGTGGGACAATCTCACGGGGCGCTTCCCGGGCGTGCCGCCGAAAACGTACGTCGTGCGGATCGAGCCTTCACACTTCGACAGCGCGACGTTCTACGTGGCCTTCGACAATCACCGCGTGAATGATTTCACGCCCTATCTCTTCGTGACGAACGATTTCGGCAAGACGTTCCGCTCCATCGTGAACGATCTTCCGAAGGGCGGTCCCGATTTCCTGCACGTAGTGCGCGAAGATCCCGTAGATCGAGATCTGTTGTACGTCGGAACGGACGTCGGCGCGTACATCTCGCGTGATCGCGGGCAGAGCTGGCAGAAGTTCATGAGCGGCCTGCCGACGGTTCCGGTACACGACCTCAAGATTCATCCGCGCGACCACGAGATCATCGCGGCGACGCATGGACGCGGGATCTGGATCGCGGACGTGTCGACGCTCGAGCAGCTGAGCGACAGCGTGTTCGCGAAGGGCAGCTATCTCCTCACCCCGAAGACGGCATTCGCGTATACCGAGGCACCAGGGCAGGACATCGCCGCCGGACAGGGCATCTACAAGGGACGCAGCGCGCCGTTCGGGGCCGACATCGTGTACAGGCTCGCGAGTGGCGCGCCCAAGGACTCGGTGAAGATCGTCGTCACCAACCTGAAGGGCGACACGCTGAAGACGCTGATGGGCAAGGGCGGCGCGGGAATGCATCACGTGACGTGGGACATGAAGGCGAAGCCGCCCAAGCCGACGCCGCTCACGCCGGCGGGACGGCGCGACAGTCTCGTGACTGCGCGCAAGCTGGATCACGTGTTCGACTCGCTCGCGAAGGCGAACGTTGCGCCGAAGCCAGTGCTCGACAGAATCCGCGAGCACTTCGAGAGCGGAACCGTGGGTGAGCTCTTCGCGCAGGTATCGGGCGGAGGCGGCGGCGGTGGTGGCAAGTTCGCCGAGCGTCCCGGGGAAAGTCCGCTGCCCAAGCATCACGGCGCGGCTGGAGACAGCGCGAGGAAGGCTGGCGCGAGCGACAGCACGAAGAAGGAAGGCGCGGAAGCGGGAGGCGAGAGCGAGGGCGAGGGTGGCTTGACGCAGGAGGTGCTGGGCCAGGTGGCCAACGCCGTCCGCGCCAGTAAGGCGATTCCGGGGGGCGGATTCTTCGGCGGCCGCAATGCAGCCAGCGTGGAGAGCGGGGACTATCTCGTCACGATGACGGCTGGAGGCACGACGCAGCGTCAGGTGTTGCGCGTGGAGAATCGCGTCGGCACCGAGAGCAGCGCCGCGGGGAGCGACGAGGACGATCCGTTCGATCCGTAGGACTTTTCAAAGGAATCAACGCGTTGCAGGGACGTGGCCGCGATCTCCGGAAAGGGATCGCTCTCACGTCACCAGCGCGCGCGCATGGTACTCCGGACGGTCCCACGCACGCTCGGCCACGATCTCCCCGAGGATTGCGACCGCATCCCACAATTCGGCGTAGCCGAGGTACAACGGCGTGAATCCGAAGCGCATGATGTCCGGTGCGCGAAAATCGCCGATCACTCCCCGATCGATCAGCGCACGCATGATGGGCCACCCATTCTGATGCGCGTAACAGAGCTGGCTGCCTCGCCTCTCGGCCGCGCGCGGCGACACGAGCGCAAAGATGTCGCCTCCGATCTCCTGCGTCACGAGCGCGTCGAAAAGCTCGGTCTGACGCACGGACTTGGCGCGCAGCGCATCCATCGGCGCTTCGAGCATGATGTCGATCCCGACCTCGAGCGCCTTCAGGCTCACTATGGGTGCGGAGCTGACGATCATGCGCCTGATCCCCTCCGCAGGTCGATACGACTGCTCGAAGGTGAAAGGCGAGTCATGCCCGAGCCATCCACTGAGGACGGGTGTGACGTGCGCCTGATGCCGCTGCGCGACGTACACGTACGCCGGAGCGCCCGGCCCCCCGTTCAGATACTTGTAGCCGCACCCCACCGCGAGGTCCACGTTCGCGCTCGTCACATCCACCGGAACTGCGCCCGCCGAGTGGGAGAGATCCCACAGCATGATCGCTCCGCGCGCCTGCGCCAGCTCCGTGATGCGTCGCATGTCGTACATGCGGCCCGTGCGATAGTTGACGTGCGTCAGCATCACCACGGCGACATCGTCCGTGATCGCCGCCTCCATTTCGTCGGGATCCGCCAGGCGCAGCGTGTGGCCGCGCCCGAGATGGCGCACGAGCCCTTCGGCGACGTAGAGATCGGTTGGAAAGTTCGTCGACTCCGATACGATCACGCGTCGCTGCGGCCGAAGCTCGAGCCCCGCGGCCAGGGCCTTGAACAGGTTGATCGATGTCGTGTCCGCGACGACTGTCTCGCCGTCGCGAGCCCCGATCAGCCGGCCGATCTTCGAGCCGATTCGCTGCTGGAGATCGATCCAGCCGTGCAGCATCCAGCTTCGAATGAGATCGCGTCCCCATTCATCCTGAATCACCGCCCGCACGCGCTCGGCGGCCGCCTTGGGCATTGCGCCGAGCGAGTTGCCGTCGAGGTAGATGACGCCTTCGGGGAGCTCGAAGCGGTCGCGAAACGGGCGCAGCGGATCCGCACGATCGAGGGCCTCGAGATCGGCGCGGGTGATCGGTGTGGTCATGGGCTCACTTACAGCTCGGTGCGCACATCCCAGAGCTCCGGGAAGAACGTGACATCGAGCACCTGTCTGAGATAGCTCACGCCCGCCGTTCCACCCGTTCCGCGCTTGCGCCCGATGATGCGCTGCACCGTAGTCACGTGGCGAAAGCGCCATTGCTGGAACCAGTCCTCGAGATCGATCAGCTCCTCCGCGAGCTGATAGAGATCCCAGTATTGCTTCGGGTCCCGGTAGATCTGCGCCCAGGCCGCGAGCACCGAGGGATCCGCGTGATATGGCGCGCGCACGTCGCGCTCGAGCACCGCGCGATCGATGGCGAATCCCCGCCGCGCGAGCAGACGGATCGCCTCGTCGTACAGGCTGGGCGTCGCGAGCGCGCGCTCGAGCCGCTCCCGCAAGTCGCTCCGGTGCTTATGCGGCGCGATCATCGCCTCCTGCTTGTTGCCGAACGCAAACTCTATGAGACGGTATTGCACCGACTGAAAGCCGGATGACTGCCCGAGTGCGTCGCGGAAGTGAGAGTAGTCGCTGGGAGTCATCGTGGACAGCACGTCCCAGGACTGGATGAGCTGCGATTGAATCCGGCTCACGCGTGCGAGGTGCTTGAACGCGGGGGACAGATCGTCGGCGATGATCAAACGTCGCGCCGCCTCGAGCTCGTGCAGGGTCAGCTTCATCCACAGCTCGGTGGCCTGGTGGATGACGATGAACAGCATCTCGTCGTGCCACTCGGAGCGTGGTTGCTGGGCGCCGAGCAGTGTGTCGAGCTGGAGGTAATCGCCATAGCTCATGGCGCCGGCGAACTCGGTGTGCGCATCGCCAACCGAGTGCCTTTCGGACGAACGCCCTTCCTCGTGCTCCACCTTACGTGCCTCCACTGTCGATTTCGCTCCGAGCGGGAACGTTCTGTGCCTGTTGCGCGCTCGTCATCAGTTAGAGCCTGTACACATCGCCTGTCAAGGATGCGCGCAGCCCGCTTTGCTGGTGCATCCGCGCGGGATCGATGCTAGTATTGACGTGTAGAACAATTCGGCGCAGTCAGTTCGCGCCGCTCGCTGCGAGGGTCCGTCAAATAGGCGGACCAAGGCGTTTCCCAACCGGCCCCGCAGCGAAGTTCTTTTGACCAATGGGAATTGCGAATGTCAACATTTCATTCGGCCGCGCCGTCCCCCGGTGCGCGCACATCCGGCCAAACAAACGAAGGCAGTCCTAGCGCTCCCCTTCCCGAGCGGATGCGCACTCGCGTACTCGTGATCGGCAGCGGCATCGCGGGGCTGCACACCGCGTGGCGTGCTGCCGAACAGTGCGGCAGCGTCGGCGATGTCGTGCTGCTCACCAAACAGTCTCTGCTTGACAGCGCGAGCTCGTATGCCCAGGGAGGCATAGCTGCAGCGCTCGGCGCCGGCGATTCGCCGACGCTGCATCGCAACGATACGCTGGCCGCCGGCGGAATTCTTTGCGATCGAGACGCGGTGGATGTGCTGGTCACCGAAGGTCCTCGCCGCGTTCGAGAGCTGCGCGAGGCCGGCGTGCACTTCGATGTGGGCCCTCGCGGGGAATTTCTCCTTGGCCGCGAGGCGGCGCATTCGCAGCGCCGCATCGTCCATGCGCACGGCGACCGCACCGGCGCAGAGGTCGTGCGCATGCTGGTCGAGCGCGTGCGCGCCGACGACCGCGTCACCATCCTCGAGCACTCGCGAGCGCTCGAGCTGCTCATCGAAGACGGCGTGTGCCATGGCGCACGCATCAGCCACGACGGGCGCGCGCTGGAGATCGTCGCCGATGCAACCGTGCTCGCGACTGGCGGATGCGGACAGGTCTATCGCTTCACGACGAATCCCGCCGTCGCTACGGGCGACGGCTACGCCCTCGCGCATCGTGCCGGCGCCGAGCTGACCGACATGGAATTCATCCAATTCCATCCGACGGCACTCGACACACCGGAGACACCGCTGCTGCTCATCAGCGAGGCGGTACGCGGCGAGGGCGCCGTGCTGCGCGACGCGCTCGGCAATCGCTTCATGACGGCGGCACATCCGATGGCGGAGCTCGCCCCAAGGGACATCGTCTCGCGCGCGGTGGTGCGCGCGCAACGCGAGACGGGTCGCGTCGTTCTCGACGCCACTCATCTCGGCGACGGATTCGCAGCGCGGTTCCCGGGCATCTTCGCGGTGTGCATGGCACGCGGCATCGACCCGCGCAGCGAGCCGATTCCCGTGACCCCGGCCGCGCACTACACCATGGGCGGCGTAGCGACCGACCTCGTGGGCCACACGTCGCTGGCGCGCCTCTTCGCAGTCGGTGAGGTGGCGTGCACGGGCGTGCACGGCGCGAATCGCCTCGCCTCCAACTCCCTGCTCGAGGGGCTCGTGTTTGCGGAGCGAGTCGCGCGCAGCGCGTTGGAGGCGACGCCGATCAGTCGCCCGCCAGACACACGGAGATGGACGATTCCGGAGTTGCACGACCCCGCCGCCGCGTCGGCCGCGGCACGCGAGATTCGTGCGCTCATGTGGGCGCACGCCGGCATCGAACGCACCAGCGCAGGTCTTCGCGCGTGTCTCGCGTCGCTGAGCTCGATCGAGTCGAGGCTTCCGGCGGGCGCCGTCGAGGAGGCGAACATGGCGCTCACCGCGCGCCTCATCACCGAAGCCGCACTGCTGCGCGAGGAGTCGCGCGGCGGCCACTACCGCGCGGACTTTCCGCAGCCCCGCCGAGCGTTCGCTCAGCGTAACATGCGCTCGCGCACGGGCGCGACGTGGACCTCCGGCACATGAGCACGACCATGAACGAACATCACTTGGCGGACGAGATCCGCGAGCTGGCGCGCGAGCGGAACGCCGTGATCCTGGCGCACAACTACGAGCGACCGGAAGTGCAGGACGTCGCCGATGTGGTGGGAGACTCGCTCGGGCTGTCGCGCGCCGCCGCGAGCACGGATGCGGACGTGATCGTGTTCTGTGGCGTGCACTTCATGGCCGAGACGGCGGCGATTCTGTCGCCGGAGAAGACGGTTCTGTTGCCCGATCTCGGCGCGGGCTGCTCGTTGGCCGATTCCATCACCGCGGATCAGCTGCGCGCGTGGAAGGCCGAGCATCCGGGCGCCGTCGTGGTCTCGTACGTGAACACGAGCGCCGAGGTGAAAGCGGAGTCCGACTATTGCTGCACGTCGGGAAACTCGGTCGAGATCGTGAATGCAATCGCGGAAGACCAGGAGATTCTCTTCTGCCCGGATCAGTTCCTCGGCGCGCACGTGCAGCGTGTGACTGGGCGGCGCAACATGCACATCTGGATGGGCGAGTGCCACGTGCACGCGGAGATCTCGCCCGACTCGCTGGCGAGGGTGCGAAGGCAGCATCCAGATGCAGAGCTGCTCGTGCACCCAGAGTGCGGATGCACCACGGGACTGCTGGACGCGTCCTCCGCCGGAGGGATGGACACGAAGGGGTTGCAGGTTCTCTCGACGGAGGGAATGATGCGACGCCCTCGCTACAGCGGTTCGAACGAATTCATCGTCGCCACCGAGGTCGGCATTCTGCACCGGCTGCGGAAGGCGCATCCGGAGAAGCAGTTCTTTGCTGCCGACGAGCGCGCATCGTGCCGATTCATGAAGGTGACGACACTTCCGAAGGTGTTGATCGCGTTGACGAACATGCAGCCGCGAATCACGGTGCCAGCGGCGATCGCGGATCGCGCGCGACTGGCGATCGAGCGCATGATCGAGATCGGAGGATCGCCGATTGCGCCGTGCGCGCCGGCCGTGGCGGCGGAGTGATCATGGCGTCGCGCGCGACAGAGTCGCGGAGGGATGCGCACGACTTTCCGCTCTCCGAATCGATGTGTGCCGAGATCGTCGGCGCAGCCCTGGATGAGGATCGAGCGTACGACGATGTGACGACGCGGTCCGTCGTGCCGGCGCATGTGCGTGCGAGCGCCGTGCTGGTCGCGCGCACGACGGGCGTGATCGCGGGGCAGCCGCTGCTGCGTGCCGCGTTCACACGGCTCGACCCTGATGTGAGTTTTCGCGAGCTCGAGACCGATGGAGCTCGCGTATCGGCGAATCAGGCGGTACTGGAGATCGAAGGCGCTGCGCGCGCCATGCTGTCCGCCGAGCGGGTGGCGCTCAACTTCGTGCAGCGACTGTCGGGCATCGCGACACTCACCGCCCGTTTCGTCGACGCGGTGCGAGGCACGAACGCGATTATTCTGGATACGCGCAAGACGACGCCGGGGCTGCGCACGCTCGAGCGGTATGCGGTGCGCTGCGGCGGCGGGACCAACCATCGGTTCGACCTGAGCGCCGCGGTGTTGATCAAGGACAATCATCTGGCGACCGTCGGCGGAGATGTGGGTCTGGCCGTTGCTCGGGCGCGGGCAGAAGCGCCCCGCGGAATGCAGGTGGAGGTCGAGTGCGATCACCGCGACCAGGTTGCCGCTGCGCTCGAGGCGGGTGCGGACGTCATCTTGCTGGACAACATGTCATGCGACGAGATGCGCGAGTGCGTCGAGCTCGTGCGCGGCGCCGCGATCCTCGAAGCGTCGGGAGGAATCTCGCTCGAGAACGTGCGCGCCGTGGCGGAAACCGGTGTGGATTGGATATCCATCGGCGCGCTGACGCACTCGGCGCCGTCACTCGATCTTGCGCTGGACTTTCAGGCGAGCCCGGTCGGCGGGTAGGCGCGAGACGGCGGGACCAAGCACCATGTGGAGCATGGGTCGATCATCGTGAGCTCGCATCCGCCGCGCATCGACCACCGCACGCCGATGAGTACCACGTGCGCCTGACCCAGAGTCCGATCGGCCCAACCGGCGACGGAGCGTCCGACGTCGCCAGCCGCCTCCAGTCGCTTGCGGTGTCGAGCACCGCTGCAAC
>DATGDQ010000328.1:0-3915 GCA_035310785.1 Gemmatimonadaceae bacterium
AATGGGATCCGACGTGATGGTGAACATGTAGCTCTCGGTCCCCTGCCGCAGCTCCGGACGCTTGGGACCGCCACCACACGACGCCACGCCCGCGACGGCGAATGAGAACGCCACGAGGGCGCGGAGTCGTGTGGTGGCTGAGTGCATCATGACTGGTAGTACTCCAGGCCAAGATGGGTGATCTGCTCTTCGCCCATCAGGTGACGCAGCGTGTTCTTGAGCTTCGTCTGCTGGATGAAGAGATCGTGCTCGGGCTGCAGGCCGGGTGCGGCCATCGGGCTCTTGTAGTAGAAGGAGAGCCATTCCTGGATGCCCTTCATGCCGGCGCGCTGTGCAAAGTCGCTGAACAATGCGAGGTCGAGCACGAGCGGCGCGGCGAGGATCGAGTCGCGGCAGAGGAAGTTCACCTTGATCTGCATGGGATAGCCCATCCAGCCGGTGATGTCGATGTTGTCCCACCCTTCCTTGTTGTCGCCGCGCGGCGGATAGTAGTTGATTCGCACGACGTGCGCGAAATCCTTGTACAGGTCGGGATACGTCTCGGGCTGCAGAATGTCGTGCAGCACGCTGAGCTTCGACTCTTCCTTCGTCTTGAACGAAGCGGGATCGTCGAGCACTTCGCCATCGCGATTGCCGAGGATGTTCGTGGAGTACCAGCCAGCCAGTCCGAGCATGCGCGCCTTCAGCCCCGGCGCGATCACCGTCTTCATCCAGGTCTGCCCGGTCTTGAAATCCTTTCCCATGATGGGAACGCCCTTGTCGTTCGCGAGCTGAATCAGCGCCGGTGTGTCCACAGCGAGATTCGGCGCGCCGTTGGCGTACGGGACACCCTCCATGATCGCCGCATACGCATAGAGCATCGACGGCGATATCGCGTCATCGTTGCGCTCCATGGCCTTCTCGAACTGATCGATGGTGGCGTGCTGCGGCCCCGGCTTGATGAAGATCTCCGTGGAGGCACACCACACGATGACGACGCGATCCAGCTTGTGCTTCGCCTTGAAGTCGCGAATGTCCTGGCGCAGCTGCTCGGCCAGATCGCGCTTCGTTTTCCCCTTCTTGACGTTCGAACCGTTGATGCGCGTGACGTACTTGTTGTCGAACACCGCCGGCATTGGCTTGATCGCGGACAGGAAATCCGCGATGGGTGCCAGATCCTTTTCGTCGAGCACGCCGGCCTTGCGAGCAGCGGTGAGCGCGTCATCGGGAATCGGATCCCAGGCGCCGAACACGATGTCGTCGAGCCCCGCGAGCGGCACGAAATCCTTGATCAGCGGCGAGCGCTGTTCGGTGCGCTTGCCGAGGCGAATCGTCGCCATCTGGGTGAGGGAGCCGATCGGCTTCGAGTGTCCCTTGCGGACGCTTTCCACACCGGCCATGAACGTGGTCGCCACCGCGCCAAGGCCGGGGGTAAGCACCCCCAAGCGGCCTTTCGCCGGACGAATTGCGGGCCTGTCGCCCGTGGGGCGTCCGCTCCCCGAGGTCGTACCCTGCACGACTTATTCTCCTTTCGCGATGAACCGCCGTCGCGAGCGAGCCCCGAGGGGCCGCGCTCGTGGCGCATCGTGCAGCACGCGCACCGGCTCCGCTGGCTCCGTCTGCAGCCCACGATGCACGGCCCTGACGCGCTGCGCCGCGGTGATCCACGCGGTAACGGTCAACAGAACGATGATTGCGATCAGAACCAGACCATGGAACGCCAAACCAAAGAACGCCTGCGGTGCCGAGAGCAGCACCACGCGCTCGGGACGCTGCAACAAGCCCACGCGCGCATCGATTCCGAGCCCTTCTGCACGCGCGCGTGTGTACGAGGTCAGGAACGACCCGATCAACGCCAGCACGCACGTGCCCACCATCGGCACGCCCCACCATTCCGAACGTGTCGCGAAGAACGCCGCGAGTCCGCCGAGCACGAATCCATCCGCGATTCGATCCAGCGTCGAATCGTAGAACGCACCGAAGACCGAGCTGCGCTCCGATCGGCGCGCCACCTCACCGTCCAGCACATCGAAAAGCGCCGTCACCCCGAGCAGCCAGCCGCCGAGCCTGATGTGCCCGAGTCCGTACAGCACTCCGCACGTCACAGTGCAGAGTGTACCGACCGTCGTGATCGTGTTCGGATGAACCTCGTGGCGAACGAGCCATACCGCCACGGGATCGATGAGGCGCAGATATCCCGATTTGAGCCAGTCCGGCAGTATTTTCATCCGTTTCTGTGCGATGCGGCGAGCATCGCGATCCTCGCTTGCGCGACGGGCCGGAGTGGTATGCTCCGGCCCGTTAAGTTATCCCGCAGCATCATGCGGAGCAACCCGCGTACGACCGCATCACGGGACCGTCCAATCGGTGCTCGACGTCAGCGACACATTGTCCTTCGTGTACGTGCGCGAGCCATCCGCCGTTCGCGCCTTGAGCGTGACCGAGCTTCCCGACGCAACACCCGACACGGGAAGCGTCTTCTCGCTGTTCGCCGCGACCTGCCCGATGAACACATCGCTTCCACTCGCTGTCACGTACGCGTTCACCGCCTGATTCGCGTTGTTCGTGAGATGCACCGCGAGGCCGCTCGCCGGCGCCGGCGCGCTGTTCACTTCCACCTTGCGGTTGCACGCCGTGAGCGCTGCTGCCACCAACACCACCATGGATAGTATTCGCATCGATTCGACTCCTGTGTGCGGGACGTGTCGCGTGGCTCACCCGTGCAAGGTACGTGCTGAGCCGTCGGACCGGCGAAAGGTATGCGCGTGCGTCTGAGCACGCGCGACGCCGAATTGCCGTCGTTCGGCCCGCGCCCGATATTCACCTCGCCACTCGCACCTGGCTCACGCGCTGCGGCGCAGTCTCGCAGCACTTCCCTCCGGCCCGAGACATGTCTTCCACCGTCGATCACCGGCCGCACGCCGAATTCCACTGGAGCAGCGAGGAGCTGCGGCGAGTCGGCAAAGAGGTTGCCGAGTGGATTGCGACCTATCTCACATCGCTCCCTGACTCTCCAGCGTTCCAACCGGTGCCAACCGAGCTCGCGTCCTCGATGCTTGCAACCCCGGTGCCCGAAATCGGAGAGCCGGTCGACGCGATTCTCGCTCGCTTCGAGCTCGAGATCGGCCCCTTCCCGTTCGGCAATGGTCATCCGCGCTTTTCCGCCTGGGTGAACTCGCCACCCGCGTCGATCGGCATCTATGCACAGGCGCTCGCGGCCGCAATGAATCCGAGCGTGGCGGGCGGCAATCACGCAGCGGTGTGGGTAGAGCGCCAGGTCATCGAGTGGTTCAAGACGATCTTCGGTTTTCCGGGCGACAGCATGGGATTGCTCGTGAGCGGAAGCTCGGCCGCTGCCATCACCGGTCTCGCCGTGGCGCGCCACTCCGCCGCTTCGCGCATCGGATGGGACATGCGTCGCGACGGTGCACACATCGTGAACGACGATGGCGCGCCAATTCGCATGCTCGTGTACGAGAGCGCCGAAGCGCATTCGTGTCATCAGAAGGCCGTGGAGCTGCTGGGCCTCGGGAGCGCACAGATCCGGATCGTTCCGAGCGATGGCGCGCTCCGCATGCTGCCCGAGGCGCTCGACGCGATGCTCGCGAGCGATATCGCCGCCGGCGCACTACCCGTCGCCGTGATCGCGAGTGCGGGGACGGTGAACACGGGCGCGATCGATCCGCTCGAAGCCATAGCCGACATCTGCGCGCGCCACGGCGTCTGGTTGCACGTCGATGGCGGCTACGGTGCGCCGGCGATTCTCACGGAGGAGTACCGATCGCGGCTCGCGGCAATCGGCCGCGCGGACAGCGTCGGCATCGACGCGCACAAATGGATGTACGTCCCGGTCGATGCCGGGGTGGTCCTCATTCGGGACGCGAAGCTGATGCGCGATACCTTCAGCCTCGTTCCGCCCTACTTGCGCAGCGACGA
>DATGDQ010000329.1:0-4555 GCA_035310785.1 Gemmatimonadaceae bacterium
AATCTTGACGCCCGTGAGCGAGTATCCACGACGCGCCTCACTCGACATGAACTCCTGAAGCGATCGGCCCGCGAGCTGGCGACTCGCGTCGCGCATCTCGCGCACGATGTGCTCCCAGCTTCCGACGTACTCGCTGCCGTCCGACAACAGGATGCTGTGCTCGACGGCATCTTCCTTCTTCCGCTCGACGAGATCCGTGAGCAGCGCGCCGAAGAGCTCGAGCTGCCCCTTGTCGCGCGCCTCCTCCTGTTCGAGCACGCGTTGTTCGACATCGGCGAGCATCTCGTCGATGTCATCGGGATCGCCCGAGAGCTCGCCGAGGCGGGCTTCCCAGGGACGAAGCTCGCCATCGCCGTCCTTGAGCTTGTAGATCGACTTCTTCAGCTCGATGAAGCGCCAGATCCCGAGCTCGTCCCAATGATCCTCGGGCGTGGTGAGGTCGAGCTGGTTGAGCGCGGGCTCGTACTCGCCGCGATCGTACAGAATGTTCGCGAGATAGATCCGCGCTTCCGTATGCTCCTCGTCCAGCTGAAGCGCGCGCCGCAGATGCATGAGCGCCGCCTCGTCGTTGCCCAGACGATGATTCACGTAGCCGAGGCACGCGGACGCCTCGGGGAGATCCTTCTGCTCGCGCGCGGCGACCTCGAAGAACTCGCGCGCCTCTTCCATCATCTCCTCGCGAAAGAGTGCACGACCGACCTGAAGCACGAGGTCGAGATCGTCCTCGTAGCCGAGATCCAGAATCTTCCTGAAGGTCTTGAGCGCCTCGTCGCGCATCCCGAACTTGAGGAGCGTCTCGCCGAGCCCCGCGAGCGCCTCCTCGTGCAGGGAGTCGAGCACGAGCGCCACCTCGAAGCTCTGTCGCGCCCACGCATATTCTTCGCGCGCCAGTCGCGCGAACCCAGCACCGATGTGCAGCTCCACGGACTCGGGATAGAGATTCAATCCCTCCCGCAACACGTCCAGCGCCGCATCGTACTGACCCTCGTTATATAGCTCGTGCGCCCGCTCGTCGTACTCCTCGGAACTCAAGAAGGGCGTGGCCATTGGGCGAGCTTCCTCCAACGTCGAAAGGTCTTTCCTATTTTAGTCGTTCGTTACCGCAGAGATCAATGGCATGCCTTCGCATACAGCGCGCCATTCACATGCGCGCTACCGCGAGCCCGACGCCACCAGCGCGACGGCGATCGACGCCGCGAGCGCCGCGTTCTGCTCCAGCAAGGCAAGATTGACCTCACGCGCTCTACCCGCCGTCGCCTTGTCGACATGCGCGAGCAGGAACGGCGTCACCGCTGATCCTTGTACACCGGCACGAGTACTTTCGCGCACCCCTTCCACTACAGCACGCTCCACCACCGAGCCCGGCAACGCGAACGGCGCGGGCGGAGGCTGCACCACGAGAAGCGCCGAGCTTCGACTCAGCGCGCGGTGGGCGCGATACGCACTCACGATCATCTGGACATCATCGACCTGCTGCACCGGAATTCCGCTCTCTGCCCCATAGAACGCCGGGAGCTCCGCGGTTCGGTAGCCGAGCACCGGCACGCCCAGCGTGTCCAGCCGTTCGGCCGTTGCCCGCAGGTCGAGAATGGCCTTTGCGCCCGAGCACACCACGATCACCGGTGTGCGCGCGAGCTCGACGAGATCCGCCGACTCATCGAACGGAGGCGCACGATGGACTCCGCCGATACCGCCCGTGGCGAGCACGTCGATGCCCGCGAGCCTCGCAATCACGATTGCCGCCGCCACCGTCGTGGCGCCGTCCGATGCGCGCGCCACCGCGAGCGCGAGATCGCGCGCGGACACCTTCGCGATTCCGTCGCGCGCGAGGAAGCGCTCCAGCTCCTCATCGGTGAGTCCGGCCGCTGGGACGCCGCGCACGACAGCCGTGATGGCGGCAACCGCGCCCCGTGACTCCACCGCCTCGACCATCGATCGCGCGGCGGCACGGTTGGCCGGCACTGGAAGTCCCTGCGCGAACACGGAGCTCTCGAGCGCGACCACCGCCTTCCCATGCGCGAGCGCCGACGCCACGGCGGGAAGCGCGCGTACGACGTCGGCCGTCATGCGCCCGAACTTCCGGTTTTGTCTCCCGCCGTCGACGGGTTCGATTCGTTCACATTGGTTCGATTCGTGTACAGCGGTTGCCGTTTCCTACGATACCGGCTTCTGTGACTTCTCACGAGCCGCCTTGAACTCCGCGTCCGCGTTCCACGTCGGCGTCACGGGCGAGTTCGCGAGCGTGCGCCCGAACTTGAGGACGATGTTCGAGATCTGCGCCGCACCACTCAGATCGAAGCTCGGACTGTATGCATCGCCCGGCTGATGATAGCGGTGCGCGTTGTAATCCTCGTCGATCTTCGCGCCGAAGTCCTTCGGTTTGCCCACGTAGTCCTCTCCCGCGCCGATCGAGACGGACGGGATCCCGACCTTCGCGAACGAGAAGTGATCGGAGCGGTAGAAATGTCCCGCTTCCGGATGTGCGTCGGGAGAGAGTCGTATGCCCTGCGGACGAACGAGGCTCGCGAGCATGGGGCCGAGCGTCGACTTGTTGTCGCCCATCACATTGAGATCGCGCACGCGGCCACTCACGGTGACGACGTCCATGTTCAGATCTGCGACGATGCTCGACGCGGGAACCGTGGGATGCTCGCCGAAGTATTGCGAGCCGAGAAGTCCGGATTCCTCCGCGGTGACGAAGAGGAAGATCAGCGAGCGCCGGGTCGAGGGAAGCTTCCCAGCCGCCCGCGCGACCGCGAGCAGCGAGGCCACGCCGCTCCCGTTGTCGACCGCGCCGTTGTAGATGGAGTCGCCGTTCACCGGCACGCCGATTCCGAGGTGATCCCAGTGCGCGCTGAGTGCCACGTACTGATCCTTGAGCTTGGAGTCATGCCCGCGGACGACGCCCACGACATTCGCGCTGGACAGGTGCTTGACGCTGTTGTGCGCGGAAAAATCGATGGTGATGCCGGTGCTTACCGGCTGGAAGTCGCGCGAGTCGGCCTGTTTGCGAAGCTGCGCCATGTCGAGCCCTGCATCCTTGAGCAGTGCGGTCGCGGCGCTGTCGGTGATCCAGCCGCGCATCCCGAGCGGCGCCGGCGACGACGAGTCGCGAGGGAGCATCCGCTGCTCGCCGCTCCACGAGCCCACCACCGTGTGCCAGGGATAGCTCGCGGATTCCGTGGTGTGCACGATCAGCACCCCCGCGGCCCCACGACGCTCGGCCTCCTCGTACTTGTAGGTCCAACGGCCGTAATACGTCATCGCCTTTCCACCAAAGAGCTTCGGCTCGGCGGCCGTTGCGGGCGGATCGTTCACGAGCACGAGCAGAATCTTTCCCTTCACATCCATGCCCTTGAAGTCGTCCCACTTGTACTCGGGTGCCGAGGCGCCATAGCCGACGTAGACGAGCTCCCCGTGCGCGCTGCTCTCCTCCACCGCGGAGCCCGCGAAGACGACGACATCGTCGGGCGACTTCAGGGTCATCGATGACTTGCCGCTCGCGGTCACCTTTATGGTGGCCGGATCGGCCTTGACCACATCGATCGGCACCGGCTGGAAGTACGATCCGTTGACGCCCGGCTCGACGCCCGCGCCGCGCAATTGGTCCGCGATGTACTCGGTGGTCAGCTTGTCGGCGCGTGTCGCCGGCGCGCGTCCCTCGAGGAGATCCGAGGAGATGAAGCGGAGATCGCCGTCGATCTCCGTGGCTGTGATCGGGCCGGCCGGCGCGCTGGCCTTGACTTGCGCACCGGCAACTGCGGGCGTGAGACACGCGAGGAGCGCGAACGGGGAAAGTCGCATAGATGAACGGGTCGAAGCGAGAGTGATGGCGCGGCTGCAGCAGTTCTGCCGCATGTGCGCGAAAGTTAGCGGCCGCGCCGGAGGTGGGTCACCCCTTGCAGGAGCGTCCGGATCGTGTAGCCTCTTGCGACGCTGGCGAGCCTTTTGCCTTTCCGCTGCTCAACCTCTCCCGGAGCGAACGTGAGCGAGGATCCGATCACCAGCGAGCGCACTGACGAAGCCAAACGAGGAATCACCATCGGCATCCTGGTCGTGGCGCTCCTCTGCCTGTCACTGTTCTTCGTATGGCATCACTACGGAACCGCGGGCTCGTCCGATCACACGAGTGCGAGCGACACGCGCTGAGCTCAGGCGCGCGGCGGCGGGAGCACAGCCTTGGCGGTGAGAATCAGACGATCGGGCGCCGGTCCCACGTAGCGAATAGGCCAGCACGTCGTGAGCGTCAGCTCCGGCTCGGCGCTCTGGAACAGCGAGGGCTGATACCTTCCCACGATTTGGCGCTTCGTGATCACCCACGTGGTGCGCAGTGTGCGAGTCACCGTGACGACGGTGTCGCCGATCGCGACGCGTCCGAGCGAATGAAAGTGCCGGTCGCGATGCGCTGAGATCACGGCGTTCCCCGGCTCGCCGGGCGATACGCTTCCGGGAAGATGTCCGGGGCCCGCGTCGAGCTCATCATCGCCAACGCCTTCGACGATCACCTCATCGAGCTGCACCGCGGGGATGAGCAGGCGGCCAACCAGGGCACCGG
>DATGDQ010000330.1:0-17519 GCA_035310785.1 Gemmatimonadaceae bacterium
CCCAGGCGGAGTGGGGCCAGGGCGAACGCGGCGCCGAAGGCTTTGAGGATTCGGGCGGCTCGGAGCTCACGATGCGCGACGGTCAGGTACTGGGTGGCCTCACATCCGGACCCTCCGGCGAGCCGACGATCGATATTCACGGCAAGGATCGTCCTCCTAAGTAGGACCAGACATCGTGCGATCACGCTGAAATAGACGCAGCTTCGATGACCCGACGCTGATCGGGATCGCACGCGACTACGGCGAGTCGACCGCGCAGGTGATGCTTCGCTGGCATTTGACCGACGTAACAACAGATCGCTCGCGCGCGAACGAGCGCGCGTCACTCCCGGCGAGTGCCTCCGCACGACAGATTCGATTCATGAGTCGATTCTCTCGTACGTTCATTCCGCTCGTTTCGATTGCGCTCGCTGCCTGCTCCGGGTCGACCGCTGCGAACTTCTGGCCCGCGCACCCGGTCGGCTCCGTACACACGCTGATGCCGTCCCCGACGACGGTCGTCTACGGCGGCTATGATCCCGTCGCGGCGCCGGCGCTGCGCGTCGCGTCCGGAGACGAGGTGATCGTGGGCGCGGTCTCGACGTGCGGGGACCGGCTCCTTCAACCTGGCGTGGACACCGGATCGATCGAACCGGCGTATCGCGCGATCGCTGCCGCAGTGCACGACTCGACGCTCCACCGCGGTCCCGGTGGGCACATCCTCACCGGTCCGATCTACGTCGAGGGCGCGGAGCCGGGAGACGTGCTCGAGGTTCGGATCGAATCCATCGTGGTCGATCTCCCCTACGCGTGCAACGGCTTCTCTCCGCGCGGCGGCTTTCTCCCCGAAGACTTCCCGGGCGAGTCGCGCTTCCGCGTCATCCCGCTCGAGCTGCAGCACATGGTGGCGCGGTTCTCCGATTCGCTCGGGATCGCGATTCCACTGCACCCGTTCTTCGGGAGCATCGGTGTCGCGCCGCGACCAGAGCAGGGACGCATCAACAGCGCCCCACCCGGCATGCACGCCGGAAATCTCGACAACAAGTCGCTCGTCGCCGGAACGATCCTCTACATCCCGGTGCACACGCGCGGCGCTTTACTCGAGATCGGCGACGGCCATGCGGGGCAGGGCGACGGCGAAGTGGACATCACGGCGCTCGAGACGGCGCTCCGCGGCAAGTTCCAGCTCATTGTGCGCAAGGACCTGCACTTCGACTGGCCGCGCGCGGAAACGCCCACGGCCTGGATCGCGATGGGCGCCGATTCCAATCTCACGGTGGCGACCAAGATCGCCACCCGTCAGGCGATCGCGCTCCTCGGCGACAGCTACCACCTGTCGCGCGAGGATGCCTATCAGTTGCTCAGTACAGCCGGGGATGTGCACATCACGCAGCTCGTGGATGGCACGATGGGCGCGCACGTCGTGATTCCGAAGAGCCTCTTCAGCGGAGTGCGCAAGCCGTAGTCACTGCGCGAGGCTCGCCACCGCGTCGCCGATCCGCGCGACCGCCGCGTCGAGGTCGGCCTGCGCGGACGCAAAGGACAGGCGCACGCACCCTTCACCGCGCGAGCCGAACGCCGCGCCGTCGATGGCGGCCACTCCGTGCTCCTCGAGCAGCAAATCAGCGAAGGCCCGCGATGTCAGACCGTGCTCGGCGAGCAGGGTGGAAAAATCGGGAAACACATAGAACGCACCAGCCGGAACCGGGCACCGCACCCCTTGCAGCGCGTTCAGTCCGCGCACGAGCAGGTCGCGGCGCGCGCGATAGGCGGCGATCTGCGCCGCGACCATATCCTGCGGGCCGGTCAGCGCCGCGATCCCCGCGCGCTGGATGAATGGCGGAACGCACGTGTGGCCGTTGACGGACATCGTCACGAGCCGCTCGACCCACTCGCGGGGAACCACGAGATAGCCGAGTCGGTAGCCGGTCATCGCGTACGTCTTGGAGAAGCCGTCGACGAGCATCGTGCGAGTGCGCGCGCCGTCGAATGCAGCGATACTCGGCGCGCGCCCCCCGTCGAATACGAGCCGCGAGTAGATGTCGTCCGTGACGACGCGCAGGTCATGACGTGCGGCGAGCTCCGCGAGCCGCGCCATGGCGTATGCATCGAGCGCGCCGCCCGTCGGATTGTTGGGCGAGTTCAAGCAGAGCACGCGAGTGCGCGCGCCGATGCGCCGTGCGATGTCGTCCACGTCCGGCGCGTTCTCGGCATCGAGAGCATAGCCCACCGGCACGCCGCCGCTGAAGCGCGCCATCGAGGCGTAGATCGGGAAGCCGGGGTCGGGGACGAGCACCTCGCTCCCGGGCTCCACCGTCGCCATCATCGCGTAGAAGACGGCCGTCTTCGCGCTCGGCGTGACGATCACCTGATCGGCGCTCGCGGCGATCCCGCGCGAGCGCACGTCGACGGCGATCGCCTCGCGCAGCTCGGGCAGCCCCTGCGGCGCAACGTAGCGCGCGTCGCCCGCGCGCAACGCCGCGACGGCAGCCTCCACCACGTGCGGAGGCGCATCCACGTCCGGCGCGCCGAGCTCGAGATGCACGATCGCACGGCCGGCGCGCTCGAGCTCCATCGCGCGGCGGAACACATCGAGCGCGCCCTCGCCGGAGAGTTGATCGACGCGCGCCGCGAGCGACGGGACATCGTCGTGCGACGCGAGTGCAGTGGAGGAAAGGGTGTCGGTCATCGATGCTTCAGAGAAGGCTCTTGATCCACCCACCATCCACAGGGATGGAGGCCCCAGTCGTGTAGCTCGCATGCACCGAGCACAGAAAAGCTACCATCGCACCGAACTCTGGCGGCTCGCCGAGCCGACCCATCGGGATCTGATTCTCCCAGGCGGCGAAGGCCGCGTCGCGCGTGGTACCCTGGAGCGACGCGGTGCGAGTCGCGAGCTCCTCCACACGGGCCGTGCGCGTGTACCCGGGCATGACGTTGTTGACGGTGATGCCGAGCGGAGCGACCTCGTTCGCGAGCGTGCGCGCGAAGCCGGTGACGGCAGCGCGCACGCTGTTCGACAGGATCAGGTTGTCCACGGGCTGCTTGACGGCAATCGACGTGACGTTGACTATCCGTCCCCACCGCCGCTCACGCATCCCCGGCAGCACGCCGCGCACGAGCTCCACCACGCTCGTGAGATTGGCGCGCACGGCCGCGTCCCATGCCGCGAGCGCATGTGTCTCGAACGGACCCGCGGGCGGTCCGCCGCCATTGGTGACGAGGATGTCGACGCGTCCGAACTCGCGATCGGCGGCGGACAGCACGGCGTCGATGCCCGCCTGCGTCGCGACATCCGCGACGACGTCCACAACACGCACGCCGGCGTTGCGTCGGATGTCCTCCGCCGTCGCGCGCAGCGCCGCTTCGCCTCGCGCGCACAGCACCAGCTCCACACCCTCGGCCGCGAGCGCCTCGGCCGACGCGCGTCCCAGGCCGCGGCTGGACGCGGCGACCAGCGCGATCTTCCCACGGATCCCGAGATCCATCGCTACTTCTTCACGTTCGCGTGGAAGTAGCCGTCGGTGTGATCGAGCCAGTCCTGACGAATGGGGCTGAAGACGTCCACGTCGAGCGTATCCTCGAGCGCCTCCGCCATGTGCGGTACGTTCGACGGAATGTGCAGCACCTCGCCTGCGCGCACGATCACTTCCTCCGCGCCGTCGTCGCCGATCCAGAATTTCAGCGCTCCCTCCACGATCCAGGTGATCTGCTCGTTCTCGTGCGAGTGTTTCGGGACGATGCATCCCTTGTTCAGATAGACCTGCGCCAGCATCATGCGCTCTCCGGTCACGAGGCGACGCGAGAGCTGCGCGGTGACGGATTCCTTTGGCAGGTCGGTCCAGCGGAAGTGGTGGACGGTGGTCTGAGAGGACATGACGACGGGGGTTGGAAGCGAAAGTGGAGGCAGCCACACGGATGCCCCTGTTCGTGGAATACTCGTGCGAAATGTTACGGATTGCGAGTTGGCGGCGTTGGTGCACGAGCATGCGTGCGCGTTCGCGAATCCTCTACGGCGTGTTCCTCACCATCGAGGCGATGCTCGGCCAGCGTTCTCCGCGCGTCCTCACGGAGAAGCGCGAACATCGCGTGCCGCTCGGATCATCAACATCGAGGACAGCACGGCGACCCAGAGCAGCCAGGCCACGATGTTGATCCGCTCCCACACACCCATATACGGTGTGGGAAGATTTGCCTGGAGCTGCGGGGCCTGCATCGACGTGACGACTCCTGCCCCAACCACGATCACCATCGTCACGATGGAGTAGACGCGAAAGCCTCGGCCGAATGCCGCCGCGGCGAACCCCATCGCGCTCAGCGTGAGCACGCCGTTCACGATCGTCCAGACGATGTGCAGCGTGTCGCTCAAGGTGCCGCCATGCGAAGCCAGGACTTCGCGCAGGTGCATGGGCGGCCAGAACAGGCCGACGACCGCCGCGACGAGGATCGATGCTCCGGCTACGCGCAGCGCTCTGTTCGACGTCGGGGACCTCCATACACCCCAGCCGAACGCGCCATAGAGCAACGACCACACAATGACGATCGACACCCACAACGATCTCGTCGGGGCGTCAATGGCCGACAGCTCGCTGACGGTCTGCGACGCCGACGAGTAGCCGCTCCACCTGAGCGGGATGAAGGCCAGCATCGAGGCGTAGAGGACCGCCGAAAGCACTCCACAGCCGAGGGCGAACCCGTTCAGGTCGGAGAGCGATCTCGAACGAGTCGACACGGCTGCCGCATGCCCCTGTCGCAGGAGCAGCACCGCGAACATCGCGTACCACAGATTCGAGGCGTATTGCGAAGCGCGCTCGGTGGCACCCATCCACGGCGTCGGCTGGTTCGCGAAGACTGCGGTCACGTATGAGAAGCCCATGATCGCGAGCGCGGTAGTGAAAAGGATCGTCGCAACGGTGTAGACGCGGAACGAGCCGCGGAACGCGATGCCACCCAGCACGACAGCGGCCAGCAGGAACGGATCGATTGCGAGAATCCCGTGCATCATGTCGGTGAACGTGGGCTCTGAGCCGCGCATGTGCATTGGGAAGAAATTCCAGAGCACCAGCGCATCGAGCGAGTTGAGCGCCATCATCACGGCCAGCCATCGCACCAGGCGCCGGCCGTTCGCAGACATCCAGACGCCAACGGCGAAGAGGAGGAGCAGCGTGCTCGAGAGGCTGAACAGCGGCACGACGAAACTGCTCGTCGGCGCACCGATCGCGAAGAGCTCGCTCACCGCCTGATCGCGGTAGCTGAAGCCCGGGTAGCGCGTTGTGGCGACGATGTCGACGAGCGGGTACAGCGCGGCTCCCGCGATGCCGCACACGAGCAGCCAGCGTCGCAGCAAGTCCTGCCGTTTGCTCGACGGGGTAGCCGTCATATAGTGCTGCGCGTTCGCGGTCGTCATCACGTCGCTCTCAGCGAGCCACCGGTAACCACACCACGGGCCTGTCGAAGACTTCGCCCGCGATGATTCCACTCGAGTTCACGGCGAACGCACTGCTAGGCAGTGCTCGAGGTGCGTGGTGCGGATCGTCCGGATCCACAGTGAGGAGGTACTGCCACCCAGCGGTGCGCGTCCAGAACGCCGCGTGAGGCACCCCATCGGCGCCAACCACATCTCCAACGACGAGATCACCCGGTCCGATATCGGACCCTCCCGCAGCCGTAGCTCCCATCGGGACTGGCAGCGTGTCCGGTGTGCTCGCGCCAGCGGGCCATATTGCGGGCCGCGTCCCGATCCCCGCGAAGCTGACGAAGCCGAGTACCGTGCCAGCGCGATTGATCCTCATCGCCTCACCGGATGTCGCTCCGGCAGGTAGCGGCAGGCGCTCCCAGCCCGCTGGCGACCAACGGAACGGCATGCGTACGCCGCCAATGCTCGCCGTCGCAGCGATCTGCCCGACACAGTTGATGTCGGTGAACACGCCACCACTCTCGGGGCCCTCGGGACCGGCGATCTCGAAGCGCTGCCCCGTATTTAGCCAGAGCGCCGGGCCGCGATCGTCGGCGCCCACGGCCCCGCCGTCGTCGCACACGGCGCGCACGTGCGCATCGGGGCCGAGCGGCACGAGCTTGGACCCGCGCCACAACACCAGTTGGTAGACGCCCTCGAATTTCGTCTCGTACACCACCGTTCCATCGTTGCCGATGTGGATCTCACAGCAGGGTGGCAGACCGGGCTCCGTCGCCGGCGGTTCGTCGAAGTTCCCCGACAAGTCGGTCCACACGAATGAGCGAGTCGGGTTCGCCTGCCGTCCCGCGACCTCGTTGTTGTCCGTGATCTCCAGCGCGATTCCCGTCGGCGAGTTGCCGGGGAATGCCAGGAGGAACTGAAGCGTGTAGGCGTCGGAAAAGCTGATCTCGAGTGCGTTCTTTGGCGCGCCCGGCGCAGTCGGTGGCGCCACGACATCGCGCGAGCAGGCAACGACGGCGAATGCCAGCACCAGAGGGGAAACCCGACGCGCACGCATTGGAGAGGCTCGGTGTGATTGGTCGGCCCAATATGTCTCGCGTTGCCGGCGCCGCTGTCAGGAAGGCGCCGACATCAGCGTCGCGCCTGCTGGATTGACGAACTCGTCGGCGTCGTGCGAGCGCGCACGGAGCCCGCTCGTGGACTCAGGGCGAGGCCTGGAACATCGGGCCGCCGCTCACCGTCCCGACATTGCCCAGCACCACCTCCGCATTCCGTTTGAGCCCGCGCAGCTTCGCCCGTTTCATCGGCGAGCGCCTGAACCTCTCGCTGAACTCCTCCTGCGTCATCTGCATGATCTCGCGCGCGAGCGTGCGCGCATCCTTTCCCGCGATCGCCTCGCGCGCCGCGAAGGGGCTCCCCGCCGGCAGCGCGCGCGAGAACTTCTCGTTCCACGGGCACACGTCCTGGCAGATGTCGCAGCCGTAGAGCAGCTCGCCGATCGATTCTCTCAGCGCTGAGGGAATCTCGCCCCTCGCCTCGATCGTGAGATAGGAGATGCACTGCGTCGCGTCGAGCACACGCGGCTCGACAATGGCATGCGTGGGACACGCGTCGATGCACCGCGTACACGTGCCGCAATGATCCGTCGCGAACGGCTCGTCCGGCGCGAGCTCGAGATCCACCAGGAGCGCGCCCAGAAAGAAGAACGAGCCGAGCGTCGGGTTGATGAGATTCGTGTTCTTGCCGAACCAGCCGAGCCCCGCGCGGCGTGCGAGATCTCGCTCGAGCAGCGGGCCGGTGTCGACGAACGCGCGCCCGCGCACGTCGCGCCCGAGCTCGAGGCGCAGCCACGCGTGCAGCTCGCGCAACTTGGCGTCGAGCACATCGTGGTAATCGTCGCCTCGAGCATAGCGCGCGACCGGCCCGCTCGGCTCCGCACCGCCGTAGCTCATGGCGACGACGATTGCGCTCCGCACACCCTCGTACGGCAGGCGCGAATCGCGTCGCTTGTGCGCCCACTTGGGCAGATAGTGCATCTCGCCGGCGTAGCCGCGATCGAGCCAACGGTCGAAGTAGGGCGCGGTCTCCATGCTGCCGAGCGTGGTGATCCCGGCGAGATCGAATCCGAGGCCGAACGCTTGCGCACGAATCGACTCCTCGAGCGTTCGCGTCGCCACTCCGGTCACTGAGGGCGAACCGCCCATCGCGCGTACCGTTCGACATCTTCCGCCGGTGCGACGGCATCATAATCGCCGTACGCGGTGTACATTCGCCAGCGAACGTACTCGCGTGGCGGAAGCGGAAGGAAAGGTGGCGTCTTGTACCAGCCGCGCTTTCGAAATCGCCAAGCGACGCGCAGGAGCGCGACCCCGAGCGACGGCGAGCGCAGCGACCGCGCCGTGAGTGCGAGCACGAGACGGCGCCAGCCTCGCGCGCCGGCAGCAGGTACGGTGAGTGAGCTCGTCTGTGTGGTCATGCGATCCAACTCAATCTCGCGGAGCAGCGGTGTTCTATCAACTCATGTCGGTTACGGGCGCTGTCCTCGTGCTCGTCGCGTTCGGATGCCTGCAAACGGGGAAGCTCGACCGTCGCGACCGATGGTTCAATGTCCTCAACTTCATCGGCTCCATGATGCTCGGGGCAGTCGCCGTACACGATCATCGCTGGGGATTCATCGGACTCGAGTTCATCTGGGCGGCGTTCTCCGTGCCGCCTCTCTTTCAGAAGAAGGCCGCGCGTACTACATGAACGACCGGCCATCCAGATCGCTCGCCGGCGGCAGCGCGAGCATCTCGAGCGCGCTCGGCATGACATCCGCAGTTCGGCGCGCCGTTCCGCTCACCGGCCTGCTCACGAGCAGCGGCACGAGCATGTGGTCGCGATGCAGCGAGCCATGGGTGCTGGCATGTCGCACCGGCTCCCACTTCTCGCGAAAGTCCCAGCCGGGTGACGCCGAGAGGATGATGTCGCCCGAGCGGGCGCACGACGCGAGCTGCGCGATCTGCACGATCGCGTCGGGGTAGTCGCCGCTCGCGAGCGCGTCGAACGCATCCGAGGCGTAGACGCCCTGCAGCTCGAGTCCCACGCCGAGCGGATCGCCGTCGAGCATGCGATACGAGTAGCGCCGATTCGACGCGGTGACGATGGCGGAGCCACGCTCGCGCGAGCGCACCTCCGTTTCCTCGTCGTTCACGGGGAGAATCACGAGATCGACGGAATCGCGCGCGAGGAGTGTGTGCGCGAGCGGCTCCCATCGCTCGCGCAACGCGCCCCATCCAGCGCGCGCCCTGCGCTCGAGCTCCAGGTACAGGTGCGCCATGGCATTGCCGCTCACCATCACCGCCACGGCCTCGCCCCGCGCGAGCAGCCATGGGTGCGCGAGCACGCGATGCCCGGACGCGCGCACGAGCGATGCGAGATCGTCGTGTGCGCGCACGGACGAGTGACCGTGATCGCTCACGATCCACATCCGGGTGTCGTCCCAGCGGCCCGCGCGCTCCAGCGCGGATCGCAGCTCGGCGACTGCCGTATCGATGGTCGCGAGCGCGCGCCGGGCCACCGCACTGTCGTGGCCCGCGGTGTGTGATGCCTTGTCGAGGCCAAGCAGCGCGATGCACGCGAACTCCGGACGTCGTTCGATGATGTGGCGCGTCGACACGCGGGCGACGTGCTCGTCGAGCGCGATCCACCCGTCGACGTTTCCGATCCAGTGCGTGTACGCCGCGCGCGCGAGCGTGCGCGCATCCCGACCGAGGCGCTCGCGCGAGCTGGTGCCCCGGCCGAGCATGCTCATCGCGTTGAAGCGCGACGGTGCCAGCTCGAAGAGCGTGGGATGCGAGGCGTCGAGGTCTTCGTCGAGGTGCCGCATCTCGGCGCCCAGATAGCTGCGCGCGTAGGGAAAGCGGCGGCATCGCGTATGCGAGCGGTCGAACCAGCGAAGTCCGGGAAGCCCGCTTGGACCGGGAAATCGGCCGGTGAGAAAGGGCGCGTAGGCGACTCCCGTCACCGAGGGAAACGCGGTGGTCACCGTGTGGAGTGAGCCCTCCGCGCGGAGCCGCGCGAACGCCGGGAGTGGAGCTCCGGACCCGTCGCGCGTGGACGCGTCGAAGCTGTCGAATCGGGCGCCGTCGGCGACGAGCAAGATGAGTGGCATGCTGACGAGAACGGCTCGAGTTGAGACTCGCGACGACGGCGAGCGACGACTAAGATTGGAACGCGCGCGAACGCCGAGGCGCGCTCACTTCCGCGCGTGACGTGCGCGCCGGATTCCACGAGAGGGATGCCTGCGCGCGCATCACGGAGGAAGGTAGCGAATGATCGTACGGAAACGCTGAGCGATGGCCACGCAAAAATCCACGCGCGGCGCGAAGAACAAGAGCAGGAAGGCAGTCGTAACGGGCACGGGCAAGCGTGCCGACCCCCGGATCATCACCGACGCAGAGGAGCGCGCGCGCGCCGCGCTTCGCGAGCGAACGGAAGAGGGGCACATTCTCGCCGGGCGAACACCGCCCTCGCAGAAGCTGCCGCGCGAGCAGACATCCGGGCCGACCAAGATCAAGGCGAACGTTCGTCCGCTCGACTTCTCGATCCGCGACGATCGTCCGCTCACGGAGACGGAGGACGAGAAGCTCCTCGGCTCCCCGTCCTCCCGCGTCGACTTCACGCGCACGGATCCATGGCGCGTGATGCGCATCATGTCGGAGCTGATCGAGGGGTTCGACACGCTGGCGGATGTCGACAAGGGCGTTTCGATCTTCGGCTCGGCCCGTACCGGGCCCGGCGATGCGCAGTACGAGGCGGCGCAGACCACGGCGCGACTGCTCGCGGAGGCGGGGTTCGCGATCATCACGGGCGCCGGACCGGGAATCATGGAAGCGGCGAACAAGGGCGCTCGCGAGGGGAACGGGCGCTCGATCGGGTGCAACATCGAGCTCCCGTTCGAGCAGGGATCGAATCCGTACGTCGATACGGTGATCGAGTTCCGCTACTTCTTCATCCGAAAGCTGATGTTCGTGAAGTACTCGTCCGCGTTCATCATCTTCCCGGGCGGCTTCGGGACGCTCGATGAGGCGTTCGAGGCGCTCACGCTGATCCAGACGGGAAAGATCTACGAATTTCCGGTCATTCTCTTCGGCCGGCACTACTGGGCCGGTCTGCTGCGATGGCTCAAGTCGCGCGTGCTGGTGGAGAAGAAGATCTCGCCGGGCGATCTCGATCTGTTGCTCGTGACGGACGATCCGGCGGAGGCAGCGAACGCGGTGATTGCGGCGCACGCGGCAAATCAGAAGGCGCCGCAGCGGCGCGCGACTGATCACGACGTGCGCACGCTCTAGGGATCTACCTCGGTACCAAGGGAACAGTCGATGGCGGCGAAGAAGAACGGAAAGAAGCGCGCGAGCACCGGAACGCCTGCAACGCCGGAGTCGCGCGAGCGCGGCGGATTCAAGGCTTCGCGGCATGGTGCACCGTCCAGATCTTCCGCGGCGGGCCCGAAGGCGCAGCAGAAGCAGGCGGCCGAGGAGCGCGAGCGTGCGGGAGCGGCGCATACGTCGCACGAGACGAGCCGCTTCCTGCGCGGCCAGCGCATCGATCCGCGACGCATCGATGGAACGGAAAGCGTCGCGGACCTGATCGAGGGCACCTTTCTCGCCTACAACGCGGCGCGTCTGCGCGAAGCGGCGCAGCTCTTCACCGAGAAGATGCTCGAGCCCGATGTCACGGTCGGACTCACGCTCACGGGCGCGCTCACCCCCGCCGGCCTCGGGATGGCCGCGCTCATTCCGCTCATCGAAGCCGGGTTCGTCGACTGGATCATCTCGACTGGGGCGAATCTCTACCACGACACGCACTTCGGCCTCGGGCTCGCGATGCACCGTGGCAACGCGACGGAGTCCGACATCGTTCTGCGCGAGGAAGGCGTCGTTCGCATCTACGACATCTTCTTCGACTACGATGTGCTGCTCTCCACGGATGCCTTCTTCCGCCAGATCATGCGCGCGCCCGAGTTTCAGCGCGCGATGTCGAGCGCCGAGTTCCACGCGCTCTGCGGCAAGTACGTGCGCGAGCGCGAGAAGGCGCTCGGCATCGGACAGCGCTCGCTGCTCTCGGCCGCGTACTCCGCAGGCGTGCCGATCTACACGTCATCGCCCGGTGATTCTTCTATCGGGATGAACGTCGCGGCGCTCGCGCTCGAGGGCAACAAGCTCCTGATCGATCCGAATCAGGACGTGAACGAGACGGCGTCGATCGTGCTGGCAGCGAAGCGTGGCAACGGGCGCAGCGGCGTCGTGATACTGGGTGGTGGCAGTCCGAAGAACTTCATGCTTCAGACCGAGCCGCAGATTCAGGAAGTGCTCGGCATCGATGAGAAGGGGCACGACTTCTTTCTGCAGATCACGGATGCGCGGCCCGATACAGGCGGGCTCTCCGGTGCGACGCCTGCAGAGGCGGTGAGCTGGGGGAAGATCGATCCGGACAAGCTGCCGGATGCGGTGGTGTGCTACGTCGATTCCACGATCGCACTTCCACTGCTCACCTCGTACGCCCTTTCCAGACGAAAACCTCGTAAGCTTAGACGCCTCCTGGATCATCGCGCGGCGAACATGGCGCGGCTCAGGTCGGAATTCGCGAGCGCAGGCGGCGAGCCGCTCGTTGCGGAGCAGACGAGCGAAATACTCGGGCGCCATCGATAGCTCTGCGCAGGCTGGACAGCGCAGGGGCACGTACCTACAATGAACAAGCTCGTTCGCGCCCGGCTCTCAAGTCGGGCGCTCACATTTTACGCTGTGCAGTGCGACAATGATCGAAGAGCTGAAGGAAAAGCTGGAGCAGGAAGCGAACAAGCTCCAATTCGAGTTGAACGTCACGCTTCCGAACGAGATCCGCAAAGCGGTCGAGCTTGGCGATCTACGCGAGAACAGCGAGTACAAGGCGGCGCTGGAGCGGCAGCAGTTCGTGCAGGCGCGGCTTGGACAGCTGCGCCAGCGACTCAGCAAGCTCGCGCAAATCGACGTCGCGCAGATTCCGCACGACAAGGTCGGACTCGGCTCGCGCGTCATCGTGAAGGACAGCGTGACGGGCGTCGAGGAGAGCTATCATCTCGTGTTCGGCGACTCCGTGGAGTTCGAGGAAGGCCAGGTGACGATGTCGTCCCCGATCGGCCGCGCGCTCGTCGGCAAGGGAGTAGGGGAGCTGGTGATGCTCAAGCTCCCGACCGTGACGCGCCGACTCGAGATCATCGAGCTCAAGACGATTCACGTGACGGTGGTATAGGCTGCCCTGTAGTTTGAGGAGCGGTGAGTGAACCGCGCTGTTCACGAATGACACGAATTCAACGAATCGAACCCGACGCACAGCGAGATGGTCATCGTCTCACCCGACATCGCGTTCGCTGCCTTTTGGAAAAGCAAGAAGACTGACGCTCGAGGTGAGCCGTACGCCCTCGCCCTCGTCGGGTTCGATTCGTCCCATTCGTGTTCATTCGTGTACGAGCAGTTCACTAAACGCTCCCCAGTGACGCGGCCCTAACTCTCCGCTACCCCGAACAGATCCTCGATCTCGCGGCGATACGACTGGAGCTCGTCCTCGGTATTCCAGTCGAGCATCGGCGCGAGCCGCCGCACCACCGACTCGGCGATCGACATGCCGTGATCGCGCGTCTCGAACGCCACGTGTAGTCTGCGGATGAGGAGATCGCCGAGAGTGCGCGCCATCTCGTGCGTCGCACCCCACTCGAGCTCCGCGGCGATGTAGGGAAGCTCGGGAAGCAGTCGTTCAGCGAGCGAGCGATCGAGGCTCGCGATCTGCCAAATGTCACGCCATCGCGTTCCGTACGCGCTCACGAGATGTTCCGCAATGTCCGGAGCGCCGATCGTCGCACGCGCCATCGCGTGCTCGTCCTCGATCGACGTCATCTCGCCCCCAGGAAGAGGCTTCTTGTGTGTGGGCGCGCCTCTGTGCCCCACGCGCATGCGGCGTGCGACCGTGTCCATCACATCGGCCGCCATTGCGCGATAGGTCGTGAGCTTGCCGCCGGTCACGGAGAGGAGCCCGGGAACCGTCCACGCGATCGCGTGCTCGCGCGACGCCGCGTCCGGGTTCTTGTCGCCGCTCACGACCAGCGGCCGGATCCCCGCCCACGCCGCGACTACATCCGCCGGCGTGAGATGCGCGTCCGGGAAGAAGGCGTTGGCCGAGCGAAGAAGGTAGATGATGTCGGCGGTCGTGGCGCGCACGCGATCGGGGCGCCCGTCGTAGTCGGTGTCCGTGGTGCCGATGATGCTGAAGGCTCCCGCCGGAATGACGAACATCACGCGGCCATCGATCGGAGAGAGCAGTGTCAGCGCGCCATTGTTGCGAATTCGCTCGTGCGGTACGGACACGTGCACGCCCTTCGTGCCGCGCACCGCGCGCCTGGCCTGGGGCTCAGCCATTCGGCGAATCGCATCGCTCCATGGTCCCGCGGCGTTCACCACCACGCGCGCGCGGATCTCGACGTCGTTGCCCGTGCGCAGGTCCACCGCGCGCGCACCGCATACGCCGTCGTTCGTCATGAGCAGATCATGTACGGACAGGTGGTTGGCGACGACCGCGCCCTCATCCCGGGCGCTCAGCACCGTGGCGAGTGTCAGCCGGATGTCATCTGTGGAGGCATCGAAGTACGACGCCCCGCCCACCATGCCCAGTTGGCGCAGCTCCGGCTCCAGCGCGGTGACGACATGCGTCGTGAGCACGTGATGCCGGCCGAGATTGCGGCCGAGCGCGAGGGCGTCGTAGAGGAAGAGTCCCGCCCGCAGCTTCCAGAGGCGAATGCGCGCCTTCTCGTATACCGGCCACATGAACTGCAGCGGTCGGACGAGATGCGGTGCGATGGATGCGAGAATTCTGCGCTCCCGGCACGCCTCGAACACGAGATGCAGCTGCCCGTGCTCCAGATATCGCACGCCGCCATGGATGAGTCTCGACGAGCGGCTGGACGTGCCGCTCGCGAAGTCCGATCCCTCGACCAGTGCGACGCTCAGCCCCCGCATCGCCGCGTCACGCGCGACCCCCGCGCCCGTGATGCCGCCACCGATGACGAGGACGTCGAACGAGTGCGCGCCGAGGCGCGAAAGCGCCTCCGCGCGCGAGGCCGGCGCCACTTGCCCCGCATGCGCCAGCGCTTCCTCGTTTTTCGGGGTGTCGGGCATCGGCGAACGCTACGGGGGGAGGCGCTTGCGGGTCAACGCCTTGGGCGTTCTTTGCGGGACACCGAATTGTGTAACTTTCCGGCATGCCAACCTTCGGAAACGGCCGCCGCGTGGCAATCGTCGCGGGACTTCGCACGCCGTTCGAACGCTCCGGCACACTCTTCAAGTCACTCGCATCACAGGATCTGGGCCGTGCGGTCGTCGCGGAGCTCGTCGCGCGCACGGGGCTCGATGGCAACGAGGTCGACACGCTGGTGTTCGGCACGGTGGTGCCGAGTGTGCTCGCGCCGAACATCGCGCGCGAGGTGGCGTTGCTACCGATGCTGCCCAAGGGCATTCCCGCGGTCACGGTCAGTCGCGCGTGCACATCGGCCAACCAGGCGATCACCGATGCGGCGGACCAGATCGCGCTCGGGCACGCGGACGTCGCGATCGCGGGCGGCGCGGAGTCGCTGTCCAACGTTCCGATCCTGCATTCGCGCGGGTTCGCGAACGCGCTCGTCTCCGCGTCCAAGGCGAAGTCGGTCTCGGGGCGGGTCGGTGCGCTCGCGCGCATTCGCCCGCGCGATCTCATCCCGATCACGCCGGCCATCGCCGAGCCGAGCACGGGGGAGACGATGGGCCAGAGCGCGGAGAAGATGGCGAAGATCAACCACATTCCGCGCGATGAGCAGGACCAGTTCGCGCTACGCTCCCACCGGCTCGCCGCTGCGGCGACGCAGGATGGTCGTCTCACCGCCGAGATCATGCCGTACTACGTGCCGCCACAGTATGCAGAAGTGGCGACCAGCGACAACGGCATACGCGCGGACTCGACGCCCGAGCAGCTCGCCGCACTCAAGCCCGTGTTCGACAGACGATACGGAACGGTCACCGCCGGGAACTCCTCGCCGCTCACCGATGGTGCCGCGGCCGTGGTGCTCATGAGCGAAGAGCACGCGCGTGCACTGGGCTACGCTCCGCTCGCGTACATCAAGTCGTACGCGTACGCCGCGCTGGATCCGGGCGAGCAGCTGCTGCAGGCACCGGTGCTCGCGGCGCCGCTCGCGCTCGAGCGCGCCGGACTCACGCTCGGCGACATCGATCTGGTGGAAATGCACGAGGCCTTCGCGGCGCAGGTGCTGAGCAATCTGCGCGGCTTCGAAAGTCAGGAATGGGCGGAGCGCGCCGGCTTGACGAAGCCCATTGGTGAGATCGATCGCTCGCGCCTCAACGTGATGGGCGGCTCGATCTCGATCGGACACCCGTTCGGCGCGACGGGTGCGCGCATCACGACGACGCTCGCGAACGAGCTGAAACGGCGCAACGGGCAGTTCGGGCTCATGACGCTGTGCGCTGCGGGGGGAATGGGGTTCGCGATGGTGTTGGAGAACGCATCGTGACCGCGGCGCTCACGACGGCGATGCGGGAGGGCGGCGTCGCCGTCGTCACGCTGGATCTGCAGGGTGAGTCCGTCAACAAGCTCACGCGCGGCGTGGTCGAGGAATTCCGCGCGCTCATGGATCGTGTCGAGTCGGATACATCCATCCGTTCGGTCGTGCTCATCTCCGGGAAGCCGGATCTCTACATCGCCGGTGCGGACATCGACGGCTTTCTCGAGCTGCGCACGGCGGCGGAGGCGGAGGCGCTGAGCCGGGAGGGGCAGGAGATGATGAACCGGCTCGAGCGGCTGCGTGCGCCGCTGGTGTGCGCGATCCATGGCGCATGTCTGGGTGGTGGCCTCGAGATGGCGCTCGCCGCAGCGTATCGGATCGCGACCGAGCATCCGAAGACCGTGCTCGCGCTTCCCGAGGTGCAGCTCGGATTGATTCCGGGTGCGGGTGGAACGCAGCGACTACCGCGTCGCGTGGGGCTGCGCCAGTCACTCGAGATGATCCTGCAGGGACGAAATGTGCGAGCGAAGAAGGCGCTGCAGATCGGGTTGATCGACGAGCTCGTGCATCCGTCGATCCTTCTCGACATCGCGGTCGACAGGGCCGCGAAGCTCGGCGACGGAAAGATCGCGCGCGAGCGGCCGCGCGCGGTGCACGGCATGGGCGACGTGGTGCTCGAGGACAACGCGCTCGGCCGATCCGTGGTGTTCCGGAAGGCGCGCGAGAAAACGCGCGAGGCGACCAGGGGCAATTATCCCGCGCCGCTGGCGGCGATCGATGCCATCGAGCAGTCGTACAACGGCGATCGCGCCAAGGGCTTCGCGACGGAGGCGCGGCTGTTCGGCGAGATGGCGGTGACCGATGTGAGTCGCCAGCTCATCTTCCTTTTCTTCGCGGGCGCGGCACTCAAGAAGGACACCGGAGTGGGGGAGGCGGAGATCACGCCGCAGCGCGTCGAGAAGATCGGAATACTGGGCGCAGGGTTCATGGGTGCGGGGATCGCAGCGATCGCGGCGCAAGCGGGCACCGTCGTGCGGCTCAAGGACGCGGAGCACGCGCGAGTTGCGAAGGGGCTCAAGGAGGTGAGCTCGATTCTGCGCGAGCAGCTCAAGCGCAAGCGAATCACGCGGCGCGCCTTCGAGGATGAGCTCACGCTCGTTGGAGGAACGATCGACTACTCGGGCTTTGCGAGTGCGGACATCGTTCTCGAGGCCGTGTTCGAGGACCTGAGGGTCAAGCAGACCGTGCTCGCGGAGGCGGAAGACGCAGCGCCGCGCGCGATCTTCGCATCGAACACGAGCACGATTCCCATCGAGCGGATTGCCGAGAATGCGAAGCGCCCGGAGCGCGTCCTCGGGATGCACTTCTTCTCGCCCGTGCAGAAGATGCCGCTCGTCGAGGTGATTCGTTCGAGAGCGACGAACGACCAGTCCCTCGCTACCGCAGTCGCGTACGGCAAGAAGCTGGGAAAGACGGTGATCGTGGTGCGCGACGCGCCGGGCTTCTATGCGAACAGGATTCTGGCGCCGTATGTCAATGAGGCGGGGCTGCTGCTCGACGAGG
>DATGDQ010000331.1:0-2454 GCA_035310785.1 Gemmatimonadaceae bacterium
AGCGGAATTCCCAAGAAGCTCGCGGAGTTTCTCCTCGAGTTCGCGGTCGCCGTGCAGAAGCACGCCATCTACCCCCAAGGCCACCCCCAGCTCGCCGGCGCCGTCGAGAAGTGCCTGCGCAGGCTCGATGGCATCCTGAACGGAGCGGAGCCCGTCACCTTCGCCTTCGCTCGCAATCAGATCGTCATCGACACCGTCGCCACTGATCCCGCAAATGCGCTCACGCGCGAGCTCGCGCAGCGGAAGCACCGCCAGCGCATCGGCTCGATCCGCGTTCTCCCGGGCGTGCTCCGCGACGAGCTGGCCGACTTCCTCCACGCCGCATCCCTCGAGGAGAGCGACAAGCCGCAGATCGCGATCGCGGCGCAGTCGATGCGCTGGCCGCACATCCAGGTCACCGCGCTCACCTACGAGAAGCTCGAGCTGATGGGCGAAGAGAGCGGGCTCACGACCGACGAGAACAAGCTTGCCGGAGCACAGCTGATCTGGATCGCCCTCGCGCGCGCAACGCTGATGCTCGGCTCCGACTCACACGTCGAAGACATCCTCGATCCCCACGTGCTCGCGAGTGCCATCAACGAGAAGAACGACCCGGCCTACGATCAGGCCGTCGTCGGTTTCCTCATGGAGCTCACCGAGTCCCTGAAAGGCCCGCAGGGCGAGGAATCGATCCAGATCACCTCGCAGCTCTCGGAGCTGATCAAGTCACTGCAGCCCGCCGCGCTCGACCGGCTGCTCGAAATGGGTGGGGACGCCGAGAAGCGGAAGCGGTTCGTGATGGACACATCGCAGCACGTGGCAAACGACGCCGTGCTCGCACTCGTGAAGGCCGCCGCCAAAGCGTCGAATCAGACGATTTCCAGCTCTCTGCTCCGCCTCCTCGGCAAGCTCGCACTCCAGGCGGAGAAAGGAAGCTCGCTCATGCGCGCCGGTGCGACCGGTGTCATGCGTGAGCAGGTGGAGCAGCTCGTCGACAACTGGGATACACGTCGCCTGAATCCCGATGGCTATCAGGAAGCGCTCGATCGAATGGCCCAGCGGCGCGTGTTCACCCTGATGCTGCAGCGCCAGCACCCCTGCGAGCCGAAGCGGCTCGTCGCGACTGCGCTGGAGACGGACACGCTGGGCGGACCCGTGTGGCTCGCGGTCAATCAGCTGATCTCCAACGGCGGCATCGCGATGCTGCTGGATCTGCTCGATCGTGCTCCGCCGAACAACGTGACGGCCGAGAGGCTCTGGCCGCTGGTCGCGACGCCGGACAACCTGCGCCACCTGCTGCGCGAGGAGCAGATCGATCCAGCGCTGCTCGAGCGCATCACGTCGCGCATGGGCCTGGATGTCGTCGAGCTGCTGCTCGACGGCCTCGAGACGAGCGAGACGCGCACGATGCGCCGCAAGCTGCTCGATCTCCTTGCGCGCTTCGGCAACGATGCGGGCCCAATGATCGTGAAGCGGCTCATGAGCCCAGACATCCCGTGGTACGTGCAGCGCAATCTGCTCACGCTCCTGGTGCTGCTCCCGAAGGTGCCCAGTGATCTCTCGCCTCAGCACTTCCTGACGCACTCGGACGAGCGCGTGCGGCGCGAGGCGCTCAAGCTGTTGCTCCGCATGCCGCAGCATCGCCACACGACGATCATCGCCGCGCTCAGCGATCGCGATGACGGCATCGTCAAGACCGCGATGGCTGCCGCACTCGATGACTGCCCGAAGGCGGCCATACCGCTCATCATGCGCAACGTCGAGCGCAAGTCCGTGCAGCCGGAGCTGCGCGCGCTCGGCATTCGCGTGGTCGGCGCGGCGGCAGATCCCGAAACGCTCGAGTGGCTGCTCGCCTACGCCGTCAAGCGAACCAAGATCCTGAGTCGCATGAAGCTCCTGCCCAAGAGTACGGAGATGCTCGCGGCGCTCGCGGGACTTGCGCATGGCTGGAGCGAAGAGCCGAGCGTGAAAGCGGTGCTCGCGAGCGCGCAGACCTCGAAGGACGCCGACATCCGCGCGGCCGCCCTACCCAGACGGAGACCGAGTGACAGATCCAATACGCTTTCTTAGTGCATTCGGGAAGTCACTGTCGGCCATGGCGCTCTACGCGCCCAGGCATCCTGCGCGCGCGAAGTCCGCGGAGCTGGCATTCGAGGCGTTGCAGGAGCTCCAGCGCTCACAGGTCGTGCTCACGTTCTCGTTCCTGGGCGATGAAGTGGTATTCCAGAACAAGACGCTTCGTGAGATGAAGGACTGGGAGTGGTCGGATCGATTCACCAAGGCGGGCATCCAGCGCATGGAGTTCGTGTGCGAGGTGATCAAGGAGGAGTTCGACGACTTCCTCTACACGATCATGGCCGAGGTGACGCCGGGGTGGCGCGATCCGCGGCACACTCAGCACAAAGAGGGCTCGGAGTACACGTCGATCAGGTACGGCGCGATCGGGGTGCGCGGCGACGCCGAGCAGTTTCTCAC
>DATGDQ010000332.1:0-6081 GCA_035310785.1 Gemmatimonadaceae bacterium
AGAGGGCGAGGGTGAACCGGCTCCATCGCGCGTGCAGCTCCCGATACATCCTTCCCCACCCCGTGTCGCCGGCGAAATAGACGGTGTCGCGCGGACCCTCGATCACGAATCCTTCCCAGAGCCGTTCGTAGCGATCGGTGAGCGAGCGTCCGGACCAATGACGCGCCGGCACCGCGGTCACGCGCACCGCGTCCGACAACGATGCCGATTGCCACCAATCGATCTGCTCGGCGCCCTGCACTCCCTGCGTTGCCAGATACCCGGGGTTGCCCAGCCCCGTGATGATCCGTGGATGATAACGTCGCTGCAGCCTCAGAAGCGACGGAAGATCCATGTGGTCGTAATGATCGTGGCTGATCAGGACAATGTCGATCCGCGGCAGTGAGTCGAACGGGATGCCCGGCGGCCGGTGTCGCCTCACGCCCAGCTGTCCCTCGTATCCCACCTTGGGCGACCACACCGGATCCGTGAGGATGTTGAGCGAGTCCATCTGGATCAGAACCGTCGCGTGATTCACCATGGTCACGCGCAGCATGCCGCTGCCGACGCGCGCGGGCGGTGCCGGCTCCGCAACTGCGTCGCTGTCTGGCCACGCGCCGCGATGGCGAGCGAGCTGCCATCGCGCGAGCTCCGAGGGCTGTTGCTCCTCGAACGGCTCCTCATTGAAGAAGTGCCGACCGTCGAAGTGATCGGAGCGCGGGCCGCGATAGAACGGGAGCACCGCCGCCGTACATGCGGCCAGAGCGGCCGCACCGATCACGATCGCGAGCTTGCCGGCGGTCACGAGACGCGCAGTACGATCTTTCCGATGGACTCGTTCGCCTCCATCCGCATGTGCGCCGCGCGAACATCGGCAAGCGCGAACTCGCGATCGACCACCGCGCGCAGAATGCCGCGGCTGAACAGAGGCACCACCTGATCCTCGAATGCGCGCGTGGCGGCGATCTTCTCCTCGAGCGCGCGGCCGCGGAGCATCGTTCCACGAATGGTGATTCTCGACGACAGCACGCGACCCAATGGAATCATGGCCTCGCGTCCCGCCATCGTGCCGATGATCATCAGTCTGCCCAGCGGCGCCATCGCCTCGACGCTCGCAGGAAAGTACGCGCCGCCAACGAGATCGAGAACGACATTCATGCCGCGGCCGCCGCTCCACCGCTTCGCATGCACCGCCATCTCCTGCAGCTCGCCGGTCGCCGCCCATCCATCCTCGAGCCCGAGCTCTCTCGCGCGCTCGATCTTCCCCTTGCCGCGCGCCGTTCCGAACGGGATGGCGCCGAGTGCACGCGTGAGCTGCACCGCCGCGAGGCCGACACCGCTCGCAACCGCGTGAATGAGCACCGTCTCCGATGCGCGCAGCTGCGCCTGCGTGACGAGCGCATCGTGCGCCGTGATGAAGGCCTCCGGTACCGCGGCCGCCTGCTCATAGCTCAACGCGTTCGGAATCTCGGCCAGCAATCGTTCGTGCGTCACCACGAACTCGGCGTACGCACCTCCTCCGACGATGCCGAATACACGCTGTCCGACTTTCCATCGAGACACGCCCTCACCGATCTCCGCGATCTCGCCCGCGAGCTCCATTCCGGGAATATCCGCGGGCGAATCTGCGGGCGCGGGGTAGCGGCCCTGTCGCTGAAGAACGTCGGCCCGATTCAGCGCCGTCGCGCGCACGCGCACGAGCACTTGACCGTAGGACGGCGAGGGCTTCGGGACGTCGCGCAGCTCCAGAACCTCGGGGCCACCGGGCGTGGTGATCACGACGGCGCGCATCTTCGTCAACACCTCGCGTGTTCGCTGAACGGCATTCGTGTCGTGAATCCCCTGTTGGTGCGTGTCGGCGAGCGTGCGAGAAACGTTAGCAGCGGCGGAGCGCTCGGGAAGGATGCGCGTATGCGACGATGAGATTCGCTCGTCGCCCTAGAATCTCGCCGACGTATACAAATCTGCACGCAACGCGTGATCGGGATGAATCCCGTGCGCCAGGTCGAAGCGCACGAGTCCGTCGAGTGCCGCCACGCCGAAGCCCGCGCCAGAGATTGGCCGGCCGGATCCCGCGAACCCGCTGCGCGCGCCTGCCCATCCCAGATCATAGAAGATCGTCGGCCGAACGGCATTGAATGAGCGCCCGAGCTCCACATGCCCAAGCCAGTATGCATCACCCGCCAGTGTTCCGGGCTCCTGCCCTCGCACCGTGGCGACACCGCCCAGGAACCAGAAGCGCTGCACCGGTACAGAGCCCAGCGAGCTGCCGACGCTCCCCGTGAGCGCGCCGTCGATGTGCTTTCCGAGTCCACGCGTTGCGGTCGCCTCCACCGATGCTCGCGCGTAGTCGAACGTGCCGGTCGCGCCCTCGCCTCTAAGATCGAGCGAAGTGCGGAGCGCCTTCGGATCGAGACCGAACGCCGCCGAGTATCGTGCGCCTAGCCCGAGCTCCGTCGCGTTCTGCGCGCGGATGTTCGGATTGAATCCGGCGCCACCGAGCGCGTGCCAGAGCGACAGATTCGTGTGCTTCTCTGCATCGTCCTGCCTCTCCGCGAACAGTCGCCCGGTGAACCCGACGCCGCTCGAGGTATTCGCGAGCAGCTCCGCTCCGGCGCTGCGAAAGTAGAATCCCTCGTCGTGCGCCCACAGCAGCGCCGAGATCGAGCTGCCGAGGCTCAGTGGGTCGCCCCAGTCGTTGGCGGAGTTCAGCCTCCTGTACGCGCCCAGCGAATAGGACCGATCACCGTTGCCGCGCCCGACGTGCGCTTCGACGTTCGGCTGCCAGTCGGCCACGCCGATGCGCGCCGAGGCCGATGCGGTATAGCCGCTGCCGAGCGTGCTCTCCACGAGCACTCCGGCGGAGAAAGCTTCGACTCGATTGTAGCGCACCATGCCGCGGTCCACGCCATAGTGGATCGTCGGCCGCTGCGGATCCCACCCCGGCTGCAGGCCGAGACCGAGCGACTTCTGAAGCTCCTCGCGCTCCTTCGTCGCAAAGAGCTCATCTCCCGCATCGTAGATCGACGGCGAGAACTCCTTCGAGTGGACGAGGCTGGCAGTGTCGCACGGAATGCGAACGAGCATCGGGAGTGTGCCGCCATAGCGCACGGAATGCTCGGAGATCGTATCTCCGGGTGTGCAATGCAGCGTACCGAGCTCGGAGTCACTCTTGCGCTCATCCCTGGTCTGCCGCCGCTCTCGACGCGCGGAAGCCGAGTCTTTCATGGCCTCGCGCGCCGCGCGCTCGCGCATGCGATGAGTGGAATCGTGCACGGTGGATCGCAGCGAATCCGCCGCCGAGCCGAAGATCGGGGGAAGCGAGTCGGCGGCGTTGACGCTCGCGTAGCGATAGCTCTCCTCGCGGGTGAAGGGAGCGTGCATGAACCCGATTCGCATGCGACCGGTCATCGTCTCCACCCTCGGCAACCACCAACGCTGCTCGTGCAGCTCGTACTCCACGGTGAGCGCCGTCACCTCGAGTGTCATCGGAAAGATCATCGGCTTGACGAGTGCCGGGACATCCTCGAACGCATCCTTCTCGGTCGCCTCGACGAACTCCACCACGTTCAGCGGAAGCGACGGGCGGTACACCGCGCGAACGAGGCGATCCGACCTGGTCTCGAACCACAATGAGCCCACGATCAGATCGGGGCGCGGGCGGCGTGCTTCCACCCTCACTTCGCGCAATCGTCCGCGCGTGCCATCCGGCAGAAGAAACGACACCGAGTCACCGCTCTCGAAGCGGTAGTACGCCTCGGCGCCCGCTGCGAGAGGGTTGATGAGCTCCGGCCCATTGTTCGAGCCCTGGACGCTCTTCACGCCGGTGATGTGCAGCAGGCTCTCTCGCCCAGGATAGTATGGAATGGCCTCGACGTGCAGCATGTCGGTCATCACGCGGACGCCGGGCGTGATCATCGGGAGAGCAGAGCGCGCGCCGACCACGTCCACCACCGCGCCGCGTCCGCGCTTCCAGCGCACGCGGGCCGCGGTCTCGGTTCGCAGAAACAACTTTTCACGACTCGCTCGTCCGACACCAAGACCGACCGTGAGACGCTCGTGAGACGTCTCATCGTACGCGACCAGTGTCGAGTCCTGCTGGAGCCGTGCGCGCCTGGCACCCTGTACCAGCTCACGCGCGAGCGAATCCCGATACGCCGTGGCCTGGAGCTCCGGCGTGAGCGGTATTCTGCGCGCCTCCTTCCAGTGCGCGAGACGAATCGAATCCTCGTCCACGCGCATTCCAGTGGTATCGCGCTGCCCGGTGTCCGGATGCGCCGCCGGGGCGGGAGCGGCCTGGAGTACGAGCAGAACGGATATGAGCGAGAGAATCTGACGCGTCTCGGGTGAGGGTGAAGTGCCAACCCTACGAGACGGGCACGCGCCATGTTTCCGATTCGCCTACATCATGCCGGGCATTCCGTGCTCCGTACGCATGCGGTCGGGGCGCAGCCGGAGAAAGACCGCATAGCCCTTCGGGAAGCGCGTGCCGTACTCCGCTCGAAGCGCATCCGGCACCACGCTCACGGTGCCGAGGATGGATGCGCCGAGGGTGAGGCCGCGCGCCCGCATGATCTCGCGACTGTAGCCGAGCGTGATCGCCCCAACGTCGTATCGGCGCCGCTCGGAGTCATCCGCGACGACGAGATCCTGCGCGCTCTTCTGCACCAACTCGGCGCGCCCGAAGAAGGTATTCACACCATCGATGCTCAAGTCGCTCTCCACCAGCGCGCTGTTGGCGAGCGGCGTACCCGATACGGCATTCGCTCCATAGATGAGCGAGCTGCTCCACTGGCCGCGCGCGCCGAACAGCCGGGTGTTCATGATCGACGCCGCGTAGCGGTGCATCGACTCCTCGGGATGGAGCACCTCCGGGCTTGCGAGGTAGGCGGCGGAAACGCTGTAGCTCCATTCCCCGTTCGGGTTGTAGAAGATTCTCGCCGCGTAGGAGTCGAGTCTTCGCGTCTCGATGTCGGTGCGATGCTCGTCGGGCTCGCGTCCATTGAAGATCGAAGCCTCCGCTTTCCACGTGCGACTGAACATTCCGAGAGTCAGCACCCCGAACGTGATGTGCGTGGCGTCCTGCCAGTGATGGCCGAGTGGCGCGAGCGGATCGCTGGCCGCGGAGGGACGGTGCGGAAACGCGACCGGGCCGATGGCGGGCTCGCCCACGGGTGCGACGTACAGCGAGAGTGCCAGATTCTTCGCGACGGGATGCTCGTAGAGCGCGGCGATCTCCATGAACAGGTCGTGCGGATGCTGCCGGTCGTGCAACGGTGCGCCTCGATAGCTCTCGCCCGACTGAAGAAGCAGTGGATAGCCCTGCGATCCGATCGTCGCCGGCTCGGCGCTGAGCATTCCGTGGAGATGCAGCATCCCGCCCCAGAGCGAGTGCATCGCCATGAGCATCCCCCAGTTGATGGAGCCCACCTGTTCGTCGCCGCGCGTGCCGAGCTGCCTATCGTACTCGGCGTACGCGATGCCGTGGATCATCAATGACCAGCTTCCCCGCGCGAAATGCCATCCATAATGAGGGGCAGCCTGCGGCTGCCAGCTCGTACCGGATCCGAGACGCGTGTGCGGAATTCCGAGCACGCCGGACATCCGGGTCTCCATGTTGGCGCCGTTCTCGTGCGCGCGGGCAGTGGTGTCGGTGCGTGCGGCATGATCGGGCATTCCCGGCATCGCCGGCATGGAATCCTTGCCCTGTGCGCTCGCGATTGCAGGTGCGATCGCAAGAGCGACGAGTATCACGGCGTGCTTCGAACGAGAGATTGTCATTCATCCAGCGTATGAGTCCAGGTGCGCGCGGCAGGGATGAGAGTCCCCGCGCGCCAGCAAACCATTTTAGCAGTGCGCGCAGCGCGCGGCTCAGGGTGCGCGCGGCGCAGGTGGCTGCGAGGCGATGTACGCTGCCCCGACCTCTGCCTGCGTGCTCGCCAAACTCGCTCGCAGGGCATCGCGGAGCCTTCTTACGGCCTTGCCGCGAATGTTGAACAGCCCGCCGCTCGGGAGGTCGTCGAACTTCTGGCGACGCACGACGAAGAGATACGAGGCACCCTGCGCACCGGCGGGCGGCGCGTCCGCGACGGTCAGATACTC
>DATGDQ010000333.1:0-3616 GCA_035310785.1 Gemmatimonadaceae bacterium
GCCCGTTTGGCAGCGTTCCGACCGTCACCTCGGGATCCACAGGCAGCGGCGCGCCGAGCTTCGGCGTCGCAACCGCTGCCGGCGATTTCGCGGTGGACTGCGCCGCCAGCGACTCGGCGACACCGAGCCTTGCGAGCGCGAACAGAGTGACGAGGCAAATTGCGGTTCGTTGTCTATGCAGAGTCATGCTCATGGAATCCGTGGTGTGGAGTGTCGCAGGCGGCCGGAATTCGCCTCTTTGAAGATAGCTTTGGGTCTTGGCGACCGCTCTGGACAGCTACGCGGACGCCACCAAATTGCGGCATGCGAAAGATCGTCGCGGCGCTGGCCGTGCTCCTGCTGGCGCTCGTGCTCGTCGTGACGGTGCGCACGATTCGCTTTGCACCGGTCCACCGCGAGGCGCGCCACGATGTCTCGCTGCCCGCCGTGCACGACTCGCTGCTCGCCGAGCATCTCTCGGGCGCGATCAGGTTTGCGACCATTTCGAGACAGGACTCCGGGCCCGCGCTCGAGCCGATGCGCGCACTCCACGCGTATCTCGCGCAGACCTTTCCGCGCACCCACGCCACGCTCGCCCGCGAGGTCGTCCAGCCTGCGAATCTTCTGTTCAGGTGGACCGGCACCGACACCACGCTCGAGCCGATCGTGATGATGGCGCACATGGACGTCGTGCCGGTCGAGGAGGGATCCGAACGCAGCTGGTCTCACCCCCCGTTCTCCGGGGACATCGCCGATGGATTCGTGTGGGGCCGCGGGTCGCTCGACGACAAGATCGGCGTGCTCTCCACGCTCGAAGCTGTCGAGGCACTCCTTGCCAAAGGCTATCACCCGCGCCGCACGGTCTATCTCGCCTTCGGTGACGACGAGGAGGTGGAGGGGCACGGCGCGGCTGCAATCGTCGCGCTGCTGAAGGCACGCGGCGTCCACCCCCTCGTAGCCATCGACGAGGGAAGCGGGATCGTGCGAGGCATCATCCCCAACATTTCGCGTCCGGCGGCACTGATCGGCATCGCCGAGAAAGGGCACATGAGCGTGCAGCTCACGGTGAAGTCAGCCGGCGGACATTCCTCCATGCCGCCCGCGCAGACGGCGGTGGGCGTTCTTGCCCAGGCGGTCGATCGCCTGGAGAAGCACCCGCTTCCCGCGCGACTCGATGGTGCCGTCGCGGAGATGCTGTCCGAGCTCGGGCGCGAGATGCCGCTGAGCTCGCGGATCGCCATGGCGAATCTCTGGCTCACTCGTCCCCTCGTGATCGCGCAGCTGTCGCGCTCCGCCGCGACCAACGCGACGCTCCGCACGACCACCGCACCCACGATGATTCAGGGGAGCCCAAAGGAGAACGTGCTGCCGATTCGCGCGCAGGCCATCGTGAACTTCAGGATCATTCCGGGCGAAACGCCGGAAACCGTGATGCAGCACGTCCGCCGAGTAGTCGACGACCCACGGGTGACGATCACGCTCGCGGAGCCGCCCACGCCCCCTTCACCCGTCTCCCGCACGACGTCCGCCGCCTACCTCGCGCTGGCGCGCGACATCACGGTGCTCGAGCCGAGCGCGATCGTCGCGCCATCGCTGGTGATCGGAGCGACGGACTCGCGGCAGTATGCCGGATACGCCCGCGACGTCTATCGCTTTCTGCCGATGCAGATCGGACCCGAGGATCTCGACCGCGTCCACGGCACGAACGAGCGAGTCGGCGTGCGCGACTACGCACGCGGTGTCGCGTTCATGACACTGCTGATCTCGGATCTCTCGACTCAATGACAACGGTTTCTCTGGAGCGCCGCGTTCAGATCGAGACGCCGGAGCAGACGGTGCTGTCGTACACGCTCGCGGGGGTAGGCTCTCGCGCCGCTGCGGCGGTGCTCGATCTGCTCATACTCGTGATTCTCGAGCTGACCATCGCCGTCGTGCTGTCCGAGACCGCGAGCGTCTTCTTCGGCCGGTCATCCGGTGCTCAGCGGATGTCGAGTGCATGGGTCGTCGCTGTCGTCGGCCTGATCGCGTTCGCGCTGATGTGGGGCTACTACGTGTTCTTCGAGGCCATCTGGGATGGCCAGACGCCTGGGAAGCGACTGCTGCACATTCGCGTCGTACAGGACGGCGGATACACGGTGTCCTTCGGCGCATCGGCTGTACGAAATCTCGTTCGCTTCGTCGATATCCAGCCCATTCCGATGTATGGAGTCGGCCTGGTGAGCATGATGATCTCCAAGTCGGGCAAGCGCCTCGGCGACATCGTCGCGGGGACGATCGTGGTACACGAGCAACGGGCGCTGATCTCGGCGGCGGTGCGAAGCGCGACCGACGCATTCGCTGCACCGCCGATCACCTCGCGTCTCACCGAAGAGGAGTTCGCGCTGCTCGGCAGATTTATCGCACGCCGCGCGCAGCTGGATCCGGAAACGAATGCGAATTTCACGGCGCAGCTCGAGGCTCGCTTTCGGAAGCATCTTCCAGCCGACGTGCAGGGCACGGCGGCGCAGCTGGCAAGGCTGTTCGAGGCCGAGTCCGACGCGCGCGCGCGCGGGCTGCCGGCTCCCGGCGCGAAGGGTGCCGCGCGCGAGCGGCACGCGATCGTCGCGATCAACGCCGGCCGCTGGCGCGAGTTCTCCGACGCACTCGCGGCGGCACAGCGCACGGGGTTGCGCTCGATGTCGCCGGAGGCCGTGAGCCACCTCGTTTCGCTCTATCGCGAGGTGTCGACGGATCTCGCGCGGCTCCGCACCGCCTCCGACAGCGAGGACCAGGACGCGATCTTCTACGTGAGCCGGCTGCTCGGGGCGGGCCACAACTTCCTCTATCGCCAGCGCAGCCTGTCCGCTCGGGACGTCTGGCGCTTCATCTCCGTGTCGGTTCCACGCGAGGTGCGACGTTCCGCCACCTACATCCTGGCGGGCGCACTATTCCTGTTCGTGCCGATGGCGATCACGTACGTCGCCGTCGTTTCCCATCCGGAGCTGGAACGGAGCCTGAATTCTCCGGTCATGGTCGACCGCGTGCTCCAGGATGCACACCACGACAGCCTCGGGAAGCACGAATACATTTCGACCACCGATTTCGAGCGGCCGATGATGGCGAGCGGAATCATCGCGAACAACGTGCAGGTGACGTACGCAGTGTTCGCCTTCGGAGTCACGGCCGGTGCGCTGACGATCCTGGCGCTCGTGTTCAACGGGATCGGGCTCGGTGCCGGTTTTGCGCTCTACACCAACCACGGAGTATTTCACCTGATTCGCGATTTCGTGATCGCGCACGGCGTGCTCGAGCTGAGCGCGATCTGCATCGCGGCGGGCGGAGGCTTTCTTCTGGCGATGGCACTTCTGCTCCCGGGCGTGCACACGAGACGTGAAGCATTCGTGATCAACGGGCGGCGCGCGATCAAGCTCATCACCGCCTCCACGATGATGCTGCTCGCCGCGGGCACGATCGAGGGGCTGATCTCGCCGCGGACCGACCTTCCGTTTGCCGTCAAGGCGAGCGTGTCGGCGGCGACCGCAGTGCTGCTCGCGTTCTGGTTCTCGCGCGCGCGTGGCGATGAGGAGGGGGCGCCCGCCGAGGAGTTCGCCTACAGCGAGCCGCGCGCCTTGAGCTCGAGATAGTGGTTCACTACCGC
>DATGDQ010000334.1:0-1996 GCA_035310785.1 Gemmatimonadaceae bacterium
AACGACATCTATCTTCCTCTCGCGAAGCTCTCGCCCGAGGATCCGCGCGCGCTCCGCATCTCGCGGGCCCTCGCGGTCATGTGGGGAGTGATTCTGACTGGCGGCGCCCTCATGTTTCATGCACAAGGTACACCGGTGGTCGTGGTCGCACTCTCGATAGCCAGCTTCACGTACGGAGGACTGCTCGGTGGCTTCTTTCTCGGAATCCTTTGGCGGCGCGCGTTGCAGCGCGATGCTCTGGTCGGCATGAGCGTGGGGATTCTCGCAATGGCGGTGGTCGTATCCGCAAGACCGCTCGGAGCGGCGTTCCCGTCGCTGGCTCAGTCGCTTGCTCCGCTCGCGCGCATCGCGTGGCCGTGGTACGTGCTGATTGGGACGACGATCACCGTTGCGACGGGAATGCTGTCGTCGTACTCGCATCCGATGCCGGCCACATCCAATGGGGTAAGCGCATGAAGGGAATCGTGATTGGTGTCGATGCAGGCGGTTCGCGCACTCGCGTGTCCGTGTCGGATTCCGACGGAGAGACGATCGCCACATCGGAGCGCGAAGGAGCGGCCGTACGGCCGGGCGAGATCGAGCGATCGGCATCGATCATTGCGGCGGCGGTGCGCGATGCGCTGGTCACGTTGCACCCCAGCTTTGGCGCACCGCGAGCCCTGTGCGCAGGCGTTGCGGGTGCGGGACGCGAGAACGAGCGGCGCGCACTGAGCGAAGCGCTGATGACCGAATCGCTCGCGGATGATGTGCTGGTCGTGACCGATGCGGAGATCGCGCTCGCAGACGCGTTCGGCGACGAGGCGGGGATCGTGTTGATCGCGGGAACCGGGTCGATCGCGTACGGTCGCGGCCCTACGGGCGTGCTCGAGCGTGTCGGAGGATGGGGGCCTGCGATCGGCGATGAGGGTGGCGGGCTGTGGATCGCGCGGCGCGCCCTCTCGATCGTGACGGCGGCGACCGATGGCCGCGAGCCGGATACGGCGCTCGTGGGCGCGGTGCTCACCGCGGCCGAGGTCGACGAAGTGGAGGCACTCATCCCGTGGGTGGCGAGTGCGGCCGCGTCCCAGATCGCGTCGCTCGCACCCGTGGTCGTCGCGACTGCCGAGGCAGGGGATCTGCGCGCCAATGCGTTGCTCGGACTTGCGGCAGAGGAGCTGGTGCTGCACGTGCGCACGCTGGCGCGGTCACTTTTCCAGGACGAACGCGCCGCGGTCCAGGTCGCGCTGGGTGGCGGATTGCTCGAGCCGGGCAGTGCGCTACGGCGGCGCGTCGAGCACCGGCTCAAGTCTGCGGTGCCGGGAAGCAAGATACACTCCGCTGCGATCGTCGCCGTTCGGGGCGCGGTGCGTCGCGCGATGCAAATGGGAGTCGAGCAGGGAGCGGACTAGCCGAACTGCTACCGCTCTCCGCGCACCGTTTCCCAGCGATCCATGACGGCAGTCGCGAGACAGTTGCCGACCAGGTTGATCGAGGTGCGCGCCATGTCCATCACGGCGTCGACGCCGAGGATTACGGCAACGCCCTCGAGCGGAAGGCCGAACTGTGACAGCGCGCCGGAGAGGATCACGAGCGAAGCGCGAGGCACCGCCGCGACGCCTTTGCTCGTGAGCATCAGCGTCAGCATCATGGCGAGCTGCGCCCCCAGGGTCATCGGTATGCCGGCCGCCTGTGCCACGAACACCGAGGCGACCGCCAGATAGAGCGTGCTGCCGTCGAGGTTGAACGAATATCCGGTAGGCAGGACGAATGCGACGATGCGGCGTGGAACCCCGAACTGCTCCATCGCCTCGAACGCGCGCGGCAGCGCCGCCTCGGACGATGCCGTCGAAAACGCGATGAGCCAGGGCTCCTTCACCGCACGCCAGAAGCGCCCCAGAGGAATGCGCGCGAGAAGCGCCACCGGCACGAGCACCGCGAGCACGAACACGATCAGCGCCACGTACAGCGTGATGATCAGAAGGCCGAGATGCTTGAGCACGCCGAGCCCACTCGTGCC
>DATGDQ010000335.1:0-3046 GCA_035310785.1 Gemmatimonadaceae bacterium
CTATTCGTGGGACAAGGTCACGCACGGCTATCCGCTGCAGCGGACCTATGGCCAGGGCAACAGCGGCTTTCTCGCCGACAACGGCGTGACACCCGATACGGACGCGTACTCCTCGAGCCACAGCTGGGGACAGCCGCTGGCCCCCGGGACCAAGACGTACGACCACTTCTCGGAGATGTTCGAGACGGGCCACGTCGCCGACAACAACCTCTCGATCTCGGGCGGCGATGATCGCCGCACGTTCTTCCTGTCGGGCGGCATCAACAACAACAGCGGCTTCGTCGTTGGTCCGAACGACGCCTACAAGCGCAGCACGATTCGCCTCAAGGCGTCGCAGCTCATCGGCGACAAGTTCAAGCTCGGTGGCAACCTCTCGTACATCGATACGCGCGGCTCGTTCATTCAGCGCGGCGACAACACGAGTGGCATCATGCTCGGCGGACTTCGGACGCCGCCGGAATGGAACAACCTCGATTTCATCGCGTCGAATGGCCAGTACAAGTCGTATCGCTTCCAGACGCCGTCGACGCTGTGCGCTGCGTGCTCGCGCGGCTACGACAATCCGTTCTTCATCACGTCGCAGGCGCCGGCGAACGAGCAGCTCAGCCGCGTGCTCGGCAACGTCGACGTGAACTGGGAGCCGTTCGATTGGCTCAAGATCCAGGAAACGGCCGGTGCCGACTACTACACGGACCAGCGCCTCGAGGCCCTCCCGTTGGGCAATGCAACGACGCCCGATGGACAGGTGATCCGCGCGGACTACAACAACTACATTCTCGACCACAACCTGACCGCGATCGCGAGCCACACGTTCTCGCCGTGGTTCACGGGTACGTTCACCGTCGGTCAGAATCTGAACTCGACGGACTTCCACCAGATCTACGATCTCGGCACCACGCTGATCGCTCCGAAGCCGTTCGTGATCACGAACACCATCACGGTGGATCCGAACGACAACGAGACGCTCGTCCATCGCGAGTCGTATTTCGGCCAGGCGACGGCGGATCTGTGGGACCAGCTCTTCCTGACGGGTGCACTCCGTAACGACGGCTTCTCGACGTTCGGCGCCAACGATCGCCGTCACTGGTTCCCGAAGGCCAGCGCTGCATGGAACATGACCAAGGCCATTTCGGGGCTCAGCAGCAAGATCGATTTCGCCAAGATTCGTGTCGCCTACGGCGAGACGGGCAGAGAGCCGATTCCGTATTCCACGCTGACGTCGTTCAAGGTCGGACGCTTCGGCGAGTACGGCGGCGACGCGTCCGGAATTCTGCGCACGATCTATCAGGGACAGGCCGGATTGATCGGGCCAGACTCGATCGGTTCGGACAGCCTGCGCCCCGAGCGCACGCGCGAGTACGAGGGCGGCCTCGATTTCGGCCTCTTCAAGGGCTTCATGGATGTGGGCATTTCGTACTACGACTCGAAGACCAAGGACGTCATCTTCGAGGCGCCGACACCCCCGTCCAGCGGCAGCATCAGCATCATCAAGAACGCCGCGACGATCACGAACAAGGGCTGGGAAGTCACGTCCAACCTGCACCCCTTGCGTGGTGAGAATCTCAAGTGGGACATCGGGCTGGTCTGGGGCCGCAACCGCAACCTGGTCACGGACCTCAGCGGGTCCAGCGACATCAACGTCGGATCGCAGGCGATCATCAGCACGTTCGCTCGCGTCGGATTCCCGACTGGCTCATTCGCCGGCCACGACTTCGTGCGCTGCGGCCGCGGTCTCACGGTGGGCACGGACAACATCGATTCCGATGTCTGTCAGGGCAAACCGGCGGGAACGCTCTACATCGCGGCGAACGGCTTCCCTGTCATCGATGAGGACAACCTCCGCATCGTCGGCAGCGCGCAGCCGGACTGGAACGGAAGCGTTCGTTCGAGCCTGACGTTCCTGAAGCACTGGAACGCATCCGCGCTGGTCGACATCAAGCACGGCGGCCAGATGTACGATGGTACGCGTGGCGCGCTCTACGTGTACGGCACGCACAAGGACACGGAGATTCGCGGACAGACGTTCGTCTTCGGTCCGTCAGTGAACGGTGTTCGCGGCTTCCACGGCGATCCGTCCGTTGCAGGTCCCGGTGCGGGCACGCCGGTCATCATCGACCAGAACTGGTTCGAAGGCGACGGTGGTGCGTTCAGCGACAACGTCACCGATTTCATCGAGGACGCAGGCTACACGAAGCTCCGCGAAGTGTCACTCGGCTACACGTTCACGCAGCCATGGGTGTCGCACTCGCTGGGGCTCAGCAGCATCGAGCTTCGCGTGGCGGGCAGAAACCTCGTTACCTGGACTCACTATGCGGGACTCGATCCCGAGACGCAGCTGGGTGGTGCGACGCTGGTCGGAGGCTTCGACTGGTTCAACAATCCGCAGACGCGCTCGTTCGTAGTCACCGTTGGACTCAACCGTTAACTCGCGAGGAGGAGAGCTCATGAAAATGAAGTCACGCGCGCTCGCGCTCGTCGCGATGATTGCTGCAGTCACGGTTTACGGCTGCAACAGCTTCCTGGCGTGCGACAAGTGCAAGAACAATCCGAACCTGCCTACATCCGCGACCGCCGATCAGCTGTTCATCGGCGCGCAGGTGTCGCTCATGGCACAATGGGAGACGTATCCGCTCAATCTGTTGCCCACATGGGTCGATCAGATCGCGGGCGTCAACCGCCAGTGGGCGAACTACGCGAACTACGCGTCGGGAACGGACAACATCACGTCGGATGCGACGTGGATCTCGATGTATGGCCCGGGTGGGCTCGCCGATCTCCGTCGTGCCGAGGACGAGGCGACTACATCCGGCAATCAGAAGCTCGTCGGGGAGCTCCAGGTGGTCGAGGCGCTGCTCATGGGTACCTCGGCAGATCTGTTCGGAGACATCCCGTACGACTCCGCACTGACGGCCAGCCCAACGTTCGATGCACAGGCGGCCGTGTATTCGCACGTGCAGGCAACGCTGGATGCGGCGCTCAGCAACCTCGCGGGTGGAGGTGCCGGTGCCGCAGTCGACTTCTTCTTCGCGAACGACGCGGCGAAGTG
>DATGDQ010000336.1:0-4057 GCA_035310785.1 Gemmatimonadaceae bacterium
GCGATGCCGCTGGGCGAGATTGTGCTCGGCGCGCCGCGCAAGCGTCTCGAGCAGATCGCGGCGCAGATACGACTCGTGCTCGGCCATCGGATTCGCCAGACGCACGTGCGTCCCGTCTCCTCCTTTGACGAATGGCATCGAGAGTGCCTCGAGCAGTCCCGCGGACACGCACGCGTCGCGCACGCGGCGTGTGAGCAGCGCGAGCTCCGAGTCGGGCACCGTGCTGCGCCGGAACGGTCGCAGCTCGCTCGAGAACGAATCGTAGCCGCGCAGTCGCGCGATCTCCTCGATGAGATCGACGTTCTGCCGCACGTCCGGACGCCAGGAGGGAACGGTGACCGATGCGCGACCATTCGCGAATGCGCTCACCTCGAACCCGACGGGTGCGAGAAGCGCGGCTATCTCCGGCTCCGCCACCGGCTCGCCGAGCAGTCGCGCGACGTGCGCAGTCGTGAGCGGGATGGACGGCGCGGGCTTTGGCACGGGGTACAGATCGATCGGCGCACCCTCGATCCTTCCGCCCGCGACCGCGATGAGCAGCTGCGCGGCGCGCTCGAGCGCACCCGGGATCCCCTCGATGTCGATGCCGCGCTCGTAGCGATAGCTCGCATCCGTCGAGAGCTGCAGCGCGCGGCGCGTGCGGCGCGTACGGGCGGGATCGAAGTACGCGACCTCGAGGAAGATGTCCCGCGTCGCGTCGCCCACCTCGCTCGTGCTTCCGCCCATCACACCGGCCACCGCCTGCGCGCTGGTCGCATCGGCGATCACCGTCATCGACGTCTCGAGCTTTCGGTCGACGCCATCGAGTGTGCGAATGGTCTCCCCGGGACGTGCGCGACGCACCACGACGGCTGAGCCGCCCAGGAGCGCCGCGTCGAAGGCGTGCATGGGCTGTCCGACCTCGTGCAGCATGTAGTTCGTGACATCGACGACGTTGCTGATCGATCGGCTTCCGACCGCCGCCAAGCGCTCGACGAGCCACGCGGGGCTTGGCCCGATGGTGACGCCGGAGATGAGCACGCCCGCGTACCGCGGACAGCCCTCCGGGTCCTCCAGCTTCACGCGAATCCGGCCGCTCGCGCCCTCGGCTGCGGCGCGCACGGCCGCCGGTATCGATGCGCTGGCCGCCTCGAGCGCGGGCAGCTGCGCGCGGCCACCCGTCGCCGCGGCGATCTCGCGCGCAACGCCCAGGTGCGACAACAGATCCGGGCGATTCGGCGTGACGTCGATGACGATGCGCGTGTCGCCGGCCGGAACCGCTGCGAGAAAGGGCGTGCCTGGCGGGAACGTCGTCTCCAGCTCGAGAATGCCCTCGTGATCGGTGCCCAGCGCGAGCTCGCTCGCCGAGCAGAGCATCCCGTTGGATGTCGCGCCCCGAATCTTTCGCTTTTCGAGCTTGAGTCCACCCGGCAGGGTCGTTCCCGCCGCGGCGAACGGGTATTTCGCGCCGACCTTCACGTTCGGGGCGCCGCACACCACGTCGAGCAGCTCGCCCTTGCCGGCATCCACCTTCGTCACCCAGAGATGGTCCGAGTCGGGATGCGGCGCCGCTTCCACCACCTGCGCGATCACGACGCTCGCGAGATCGGCGCGAAGGCGCACGAGCTCATCGACCGGACAGCAGCGCGCGGTGATCAGGTCGCGAAGCTGTTCGGGCGTGTACTCGAACGGAACGATCGCGCGCAGCCACTCGTACGATGCGTTCACTGGGCGAATTGCTCGAGAAAGGAAATGTCCGAGTCGTACTCGATGCGAATGTCCGGGATACCGAACCGTTGCAGCGCCATGCGCCCAGGCCCCATGCCGAATGCCCACCCCGAGTAGCGCTGCGCGTCCAGCCCCGCCGCCTCGAGCACGCTGGGATGCATCATGCCGCAGCCGAGGATCTCGACCCATCCCGTCTGCTTGCAGGTCGCGCATCCGGCTCCGCTGCAAATTCGGCACGCCACGTCCATCTCCGCCGATGGCTCGGTGAACGGAAAGTAGCTCGGGCGGAAGCGCGTCTTCGTCTCGCCGAAGAATCGATTCGCGAAATTCGCGAGCGTCGCCTTGAGATCGACGAAGGAGATTCCCTCGTCGACCGCCATCCCCTCGATCTGCGCGAACATGGGTGCGTGCGAGGCGTCGAAGAAGTCACGCCGAAAAACCGTGCCCGGCGCGATGATCCTGATCGGCGGCGGATACGACTGGAGCGTCCGGATCTGCACGGGGGACGTGTGGGTGCGAAGGAGTCCGCCGCGCTCGAGGTAGAGCGTGTCGTGCATGTCCATCGCGGGATGATCCGGCGGAAAGTTCAGCGCCCCGAAGTTGTACCACTCGTCCTCGGCCTCGGGGCCTGTGGCGATGGTGAAACCGAGATCGCGAAAGATCGCCTCGATCTCTTCCATCACGATCGTGACCGGATGCCTGGCGCCGCGCCATTGGCGGCGAGGTGGCATCGAGAGATCGATCGCGACGGTGGCGACAGCGGACGCGGAAAGCTCGGCGTGGCGCGCATCGATCGCGCCCTCGAGCTCGAGCTTGACGGCGTTGAAGCGCTGCCCAAAGGCCGGCTTGTCGGATGCGGCGAGGGTCGGCAGCTGCGCCTTGAAATCGTTCAGTGCACCTCGCGTACGACCCACGGAGGCCGCGCGAACGCTCTCGAGCGCGTCGAGCGAGGCCGCTGCCGCGAGCTGCGCCAGCGTGTCGCTTCGGAATGCGTCGAGCCGTTCGAGCAGCTCGGCCAGGGACGTGGACATCTAGTTCGGTATGTTCGAGATGGAACCGGGATGAAACGAAGCAGCGGCAGCGGCGACCACGTCGCGCTGCCGCCGATCATTCGAGCCGAACGCGAGGACGGGTCGCGTCAGGCGGCGGTGAGCGCGGCGCGCGCCTTCTCCGCGAGCATCGTGAACGCTGCGGGATCGCGGACGGCGAGATCTGCGAGAATCTTGCGATCGACTTCGACGCCCGCCTTCTTGAGGCCATTCATGAACACACTGTAGCTCATGTCGTTCTGGTGAGCCGCAGCATTGATCCGAACGATCCACAGCCGTCGGAAATCGCGCTTCTTGTTCTTGCGATCGCGATAGGCGTACACCCAGCCGCGCTCGACATTCTCCTTGGCCGCCTTCCAGAGCTTCGAGCGGGCGCCGAACGCGCCCCGCGCCGCCTTCATGATCTGCTTCTTCCGCTTCAGTCGAACGACGTTGCTCTTTACGCGTGGCATGTGATGTCTCCTTACGCTTGCAGCAGGCGCTTCATGCGCTTCTCGTCACCCTTCGTGGCGATGACGTCGGGACGCCGAAGGTCGCGCTTCCGCTTGGACGATTTCTTGGTGAGGATGTGGCTCTTGTAGGCCTTGAATCGCTTCACTTTGCCGCTCGCGGTCAACTTGAAGCGCTTCGTCGCGCCCTTGTGCGTCTTCATCTTCGGCATTGAAATCCCTTTCGGTATGGCAGCCTACTTCGGCGCCAGGATCATTGTCATGTTCTTCCCTTCCAACTTCGCGTCCGCCTCGATCTTGCCGATGTCGGCGAGATCCGCCGAGACCCGGTCGAGCACGTCCTTGCCCAGCTCCGGGTGCGCAACCTGACGGCCGCGAAACATCATCGTCACCTTCACCTTGTTTCCTTCCTCCAGGAATCGTCGTGCGTGCCGCGTCTTCGTATCGAAGTCGTGATCGTCGATGCCCGGGCGGTACTTCACCTCTTTCAGGTGAATGACGTGCTGCTTCTTCTTCGCGACCCGTGCCATCTTCGCCTGCTCGAACTTGAACTTGCCGTAGTCCATGATTCGGACGACGGGTGGGCGAGCGAGCGGTGCGACTTCCACCAGGTCCAACCCTTGAGCTTCGGCCTGAGCGAGTGCTGTGTCCAACTCGAGAATGCCGAGCTGGCTGCCGTCGGGCGCGATCACACGCAGCGGACTAATGCGAATCTGGCGGTTCACGCGGACGCGCTTGGTGCTATCCTGAATGGGCGATGCCTCCGACAAGGACAAAAAAAATCGCGGACACCACTCCGGAGTCCGCGACGCGCGAAGAGCACCCGCATGCGGGCGCCCATCGAACACTGAG
>DATGDQ010000337.1:0-15049 GCA_035310785.1 Gemmatimonadaceae bacterium
CGGCAGTCGCAACCACCAAGGGGTCGCTCGGATCCGCTCGCATCTCTATTCCCGACGGCAGTGCGAGCGAGTCGGCGCTCGCGGCTACGCGAACCAGCCGGATGCGGCCCGGCCAGAGCGCGCGCACTGCTTGCGTCGCGCCATCGAGCTCGCTCGCGCGCAGCGGCGAGATGACATCGAGCTCGATCGAATCCGCCATCTCGCGAGCCGCCGATGCGGCACGAATCGCCGTAATGAGCGCCGGCGACAATCGGCCTCCGCGGGAGGAGCGCTCGAGGCGTGCCACGCTGTCCGCAGCGCGACCGTGAACGACGCGCGCGGACGAGTCGAACACCACGAGCATGTCGCGAGCGTCGAGGAGCGCGCGGGCGCTGTCGCGAACGCCCTCGATGCTTCCCACGGCGCGAGAGACATCCGCGAGGACGATGCGGAGAACGGGCCTGCGCGCCGGAACGAGCACCGGACGTGCGAGCGCCGCACCGAGAAGCAGCACGGCCAGCACGCGCACCAGGAGCAAGAGCAGATCTTCCGGCACCGGTGCCACGGTCGTCACACGCACGGCGCTGAGAGGTACGAAGCGCACCGTGGGCAGCGCGCTCGACGTGGGCTGCCGCGTCACGATGAAATGAAGCGCAGCCGCGCCGGCCGCGACGCCGAGCGCGACGAAGAAGAACATCGGTGCGAGGAAGGTCATCCCGTTCGCCTCGCCGATCCCGGCGGCGTCGTGATCCGCCGGATCGCCTGTCTCCACTGCTCTTCCCCCGGCACGGCCATCGCATACACCGCGCCGATCGCGCGCCATTCCCGCGCCAGCTCCGCGCGCCATTCGCCGAAGCGGCGCAGGTATGCCGCTCGCGCGGGCGGCGACATCGGCCGGCGCAGCTCCGGGTGCTCCGGATCCCAAAGCAGCAGCTTTTTCGGATCCGGATCGAGCTCGCCGCGATCGACGACATGAATCGCGTACAGCTCCGCGCCGGTCGCCGCATAGGATTTCCCCGCTGCGATCAGCGCATCGGCATCGCCGAGGAAATCCGTGATGATCACGACGCGCGCGCCAAGGCGCATCGCGGTCGATGCCACAGGCGCGAGCGCCGCTTCGCCCGCGGGCTGCCGCTCGAGCAGCTGCATCATCTCATCGAGCACCGTCTTGCGCGTGCGCGGAGCGAGCATCTGCGCACCGCGAGCATCCGCGAGCGCGAGCCCAACGGGATCACCGCGATGACGCGCCACTGCCGCGAGACCCACGGCGAGCTGGCGCGCGAGCTCCCATTTCGCGTGCGTACCGGAAGGGAATGCCATCGATGCGCTCGCATCCAGCACGAACATCGTCGGGAGTATCGTACGCTCCTGCGAGACGCGGATGTACACGCGATCCGTGCGCCCAAGAAGCTTCCAGTCGATCTTCTTCGGATCATCGCCCTGGCGATACGGGCGATACTCCACGAACTCCGCCGTCGTTCCGCGCACACGCGACACGTGCGGTCCCGGGAGCGCGCTGCTCACGCGGCGGAGCGACGGCCACGCGATGCCGCGCACGGAATCCAGCACTCCGGCATATCTCGCGAGGCTCACGCGCCGCTTCTCCCGCTTCGCCGCGCCGTGCGGCTAGAGCTTGATCGTGCTCGCCGGAGCGGCGACGTGCGCGAGCAGCGCCTCGACCACCTGCTCGGTGGTCACGCCCTCCGCCTCCGCGGCGAAGTTCACGAGCACGCGGTGACGCAACACGGGATGCGCCACGCGTCGAATGTCCTCGGGCGATACTGCGTAGCGTCCCGCGAGGAGCGCGTGCGCCTTGGCGCCGAGGATGAGCGCCTGGCCGGCGCGCGGTCCGGCGCCCCACCGCACGTACTGCTTCACGATCGCCGGCGCCTCGGGCTGGTCCGGGCGAGTCGCTCGTGCGAGCTCCGCCGCGTAGCGCAGCGCGGGCTCCGCCGCTGGCAGCTCGCGCACCGTTCGCTGAAGCGCGAGCGTCTCCTCGGCGTCGAGCACGGGCCGCAGCTCCGTGTGATCGATGGCCGTCGTCGCACGCAGGATGCCGATCTCCTCTTCCTTGTTCGGATAGCCGATGCGAATGTCGAACAGAAAGCGATCGAGCTGCGCCTCGGGAAGCGGATAGGTTCCCTCCTGCTCGATCGGGTTCTGCGTCGCGAGCACGAAGAATGGCTTCGGGAGATACATCGTCTCGCCGACCGCGGTCACGTGCCGCTCCTGCATGGCCTCGAGCAGCGCGGCTTGCGTGCGCGGCGGCGTGCGGTTGATCTCATCCGCCAGCACGATGTTGGCGAAGATCGGTCCGCGCACGAATCGAAAGCGGCGCGCGCCGGTAGACGTGTCCTCCTCCATGATCTCCGTGCCCGTGATGTCGCTCGGCACCAGATCCGGCGTGAACTGAATGCGACGGAAATCGAGCCGCATCGCCTCGGCGATCGAGCGGATCATCAGCGTCTTCGCGAGCCCGGGAACGCCCACGAGGAGTGCGTGGCCGCCGGCGAGCATCGCCATGAGCACCTCCTCCACGGCGCGCTCCTGCCCAACGATGCGTTTCGCGACTTCGGAGCGAAGGCGGCCGGCGGCCGCCAGCAGCAGCTCGCGTTTGGCGGCGTCGTTCGTGGCCGATGCAGGCCCTGCGTGTGTGTCGCCCATTGTCGAGGCCATGATCACCCGAATTCCACGTTGAGCGCCATCGCGTCAGCGGCTGCGCATGACGTCGAAGACACTTCCCTTGATGTCGGACCCCCAACGCTTCACCACATCGGCATGCAGAAGATACTGCATCCGGGCAACGTTCACCGTTGGACTGTCGCGAAAGTTGCCCCCTGAAATCCTCGACACGCGGGTGAGGCGATCTTTTGGGGAGTCTAGAGAAGACATCCCAATGGCCGGTTCACCCCTACCGGATCGTCGAGGCAGCCGGCACTTCTTGCCGCCGTGTCTCCCGGCCGCGCATCCCTTCGTGTGCGGACGGACGAGTCGGAGACCATCTGCCTCAGTAGGGGTTTGCCCACCGGTGTCGTGTCTCAGACGTGCCGGCCAGCCACGCGGGGGCGCCTCTGCCATCTCCCAGTAGACACCTCGAGAATGCCCGATTCATCCTCGTTGGGAACGCACTTCCTTCGCCGCCAGCCTGCGCGGCCGCCCGGGCCCAAGCCCCGCTATCCGGGACAATTCCTCGTCACTCTCGCCACGGACAAGCTCGCGCTGTTCCGAGGGTTGGCCCGCACGGGCGACGTGAGCCAGATCAGAATCGGACCCGCCCACGTCGCCCTGCTCTCACACCCCGACCACATCCATACGATGCTCGTGGCGAAGCAGCGATCGTTCGTGAAAGGGCGCGCGCTCGACGTGTCGAAGGTGCTGCTCGGCGAAGGGCTGCTCACGAGCGAAGGCGACTACCATCTGCGGCAGCGCCGTCTCATCCAGCCCGCGTTTCACAAGGAGCGCCTGGCGAGCTACGGCGCATCGATGACCGAGCTGGCGGACCGGCTGCAAGGTCAGTGGCACGCCAACGAGCGCCTCGACGTGCACGAGCAGATGATGCGCGTGACGCTCGCGATCGCCGGCCGTACGCTCTTCGATGCGGACGTCGATCGTGACGCGCACGATGTGGCTCAAGCGCTCGAGCTGTCGCTCCGCATGTTCAATCGCGCGATCCTCCCCATGGGCGAAATCTTCGAGTTCGCGCCGATGCCATGGGTGCGCGAGCTGCATCGCTCACGCCGCCGCATGGACGCGCTCATTCACCGGCTCATCGACGAACGGCGCGCGGAGGCGCGCGACCGCGGCGACTTGCTGTCGATGCTCATCGCCGCGCGCGACGATGAGGGCGATCACACGGGCATGTCGGACAAACAGCTTCGCGATGAGCTGATCACACTCATCCTCGCCGCGCACGAGACGACGGCGAACGCGCTCACGTGGACCTGGTACCTGCTCTCGCAACATCCCGCCGTTGAAGCGACGCTGCACGAGGAGTTGGACCGGGTGCTTGGCGGCAGGCTGCCGACCGCCTCGGACTTGCCTCAGCTGCCCTACACCCGGCAGGTGCTCGCCGAATCCATGCGCATCTATCCGCCGGCCTGGGCCGTGGAGCGGCGGGCGGTCGAGGACGTCGAAATAGGCGGCTACGTCATTCGCGAGGGCACTCTCGTGCTGGCGTGTCAGTATTTCGTGCATCGCGATCCCCGCTGGTGGGACGAGCCCGAGCGCTTCCGTCCCGAGCGATGGGCTGAGCCCGCGAAGGATCGCCCGAAGTTCGCCTACTTCCCCTTCGGCGCCGGCACGCGGATCTGCATCGGCGAGCACTTCGCGTGGATGGAGGGAACGCTGGTGCTGGCGACGATCGCGCAGCAGTGGCAACTGCGCTACGACGCTCCCGATCCGCCGGTACCGCAGCCGCTGGTCACGCTCCGCCCCCGTGACGGGCTCGCGATGCGTCTCGTCTCGCGCCGCAAGGCGACTGCGGGCGCAGCGTGAGCTCGCCCAGCAACACCCTCCAGCCGGTCTGCGGTCGATCCATGCGTGCCGTGATCACCATCTGTTCCACGACGCGCGGGTCCCGATTAAGCGCTTCTACCGGTATGTAACTACTTGATGCCGCATCTCGCTCGGGTCAATTTTCCCTCATGACTCAGCGACCGAGCGGCACGACCCCTTCCGTAGAAGAGCGAGCGCTCGTCTTCAAGGCCATCGGAGACCCCACCCGGGTTCGCATTATCGAGCTGCTGCGAAGCCAGAGCGATGAGATCTCGGGCACCGAGATCGCCGAACACGTCGGAGTGAGCCTCGCCCTGCTCTGTCATCATTCGAGCGTTCTCATCGAGGCCGGACTGGTCAACAAGCGCAAGGAGGGACAGACCTCCTACTGGACGCTGAACCGAGACGCGCTCGCCTCCGCACTCGGATCTCTCGCCGTTACCGAGCCCGCCGACCACTAGTTGTCTGCGATTAGCACAGTCAAACGTTTCCCGAAGCACGCGTATTGCATTGCCTCGAGGTACTAACGTCCCCTCCGAGGAATCAATGCAACGTCTCAACGCCGTTTCCATCGCCGCAGTCGCGATCATCGTCGCAATCGCCGCGTGCAATCCTTTTCACAAGACCGCAAACGAGATCAAGGTTCAGGACATCCCCGTGGGTGAGCGCTGGAACGCCACGCTCGCGACCCCGTCTGGACTTCAGGGCGCAGTTCAGGTGCGCGGCACGGGCTATCTCGCGCGTGATCCCGGCGGTTCGAAAGCCGTGATTCACGTTTCGAACGCAACGCCGGGTGGCGTGCATCCGTGGTCGGTTCGAGTGGGACACTGCGGCGGCGAGAACGAAGTATTCGGTGATCCATCCGCGTATCGGAATCTGAAGATCGACAAGGATGGGACCGCGCAGACGAGCGCAAACCTTTCCGCTCCGTTCCCGACGAGCGGCGACTACTCGCTCGAGGTGCGCGCGTCGCCGACCAACATGGGCACCGTCATCGCGTGCGGGAATCTGGCTCCGCCCACGCAGTGACGTGTCGCTGACCACGAAACTCTTGCGCGTTCCGTCGAGCCATTACACATTGCGCGCATGACCACGCACGCCACGAGCTACCTCGCGTACTTTACCAGCTTCTGGGGCTATTCCCCCGGGAGCCGGTAGCTCGTACCCAGCGGTCGTTCAGCGACCAGGCGGTGCGTCACCTCGGCTCCCGGAGAAATCCGGGAGCCTTCTTGTTTTTGAGGCCCCAGCAATGATCATCGTGACCAAGTCGAACGTCACCGAATCCGAGCTCGATAACATCCGGCAGCGCGTCGAGTCGCTCGGTCTCAAGACCCACATCACCCGCGGCTCGCATCGCGTGGTGATCGCCTGCGTGGGCGAGGACAACGCGATGGCGGAAGTTCCGCTGCTCGCGCTCCCCGGCGTCGAGAGCTTCACGCCGATTCTTCGCCCGTACAAGCTCGCGTCACGCGAGTTCGGACATCCCGACGAGCCCACCATCGTTCGGATAGCGCCCGGCGTCGCAATCGGCGGCCGCGCGATTCAGGTGATCGCCGGTCCGTGCTCGGTGGAGGGAAGCGAGATGCTGCTCGACACAGCGATCGCGGTCCGGGACGCGGGCGCGACCATGCTTCGGGGCGGCGCATACAAGCCCCGCACGTCGCCGTATGCATTCCAGGGAATGGGAGAGGCCGCGCTCGAGCTCCTTGCCGCAACGCGCGCGGAGACGGGACTTCCGATCGTCACCGAGGTGATGGACACCCGACAGGTCGACACGGTCTGTCGTTACGCCGACATGCTCCAGATCGGCGCGCGCAACATGCAGAACTTCGCGCTGCTCGCCGAAGTAGGTCGGACGAAGAAACCCGTGCTGCTCAAGCGTGGACTCTCCGCCACGATCAAGGAGCTCCTCATGGCGGCGGAGTACGTGATGGCGAGTGGCAATCAGCACGTCGTGCTGTGCGAGCGCGGGATCCGCACCTTCGAGACCGCGACGCGCAATACGCTCGACGTCGCAGCGATCCCCGTGCTCAAGGAGGAGACGCATCTGCCGGTGATCGTGGATCCGAGCCACGCGGGCGGTCGCGCCGCGCTCGTCGCTCCGCTTGCATTCGCGGCAATCGCCGCAGGCGCGGACGGCCTGATCGTCGAGGTCCATCCGCGCCCGGAGGATGCGCGCTCCGATGGCGACCAGTCGCTCGACTTCCCCGCGTTCGCCGACGTGATGGCGCGACTCGCTCCCTTCGCGGATGCCGCGGGCCGCACCATGCGCGAGCCGCTGCACGAGCGCGCGTGACCACTCCCGCCCGCGTCGCATTTCAGGGAGAGCTCGGCGCGTACAGCGAGGAAGCGATTCGAAATCTCGACGCACGTGCGATTCCGATTCCGTGTCGCGAGTTCATCGATGTCGCACAGGCTGTGGAAGGCGGCGATGCCGACGCAGGCATGCTGCCCATCGAGAACACGCTCGCGGGCTCGGTGGTCGGCAGCTACGACGCGCTCACCGCGTGCCCATCACTGCACGTGGTCGCGGAGACCGTCGTCGACATCCATCACTGCGTGCTCGCGCCGCGCGGCGCGTCGCTCGACGCACTCACGGCCATCGAGAGCCACCCTGTCGCACTCGCGCAGTGCACGCGATGGCTGCGCGCGCGCCCCGCGATCGCCGCGCGCGCAGCGTACGACACCGCCGGCGCCGCGCGCGACGTCGCGCAGCAGGGAAATCCGCGAGCGGCGGCGATCGCCGGACGCGCCGCGGCCGAGCGCTACGATCTGCAGGTCCTCGCCGCGAACATCGAGGATCGGAGCGACAACCAGACGCGCTTTCTGATGGTCGCGCGATCGCCGCGAGCGCTCGAGCGGGGCACACGAGCGCGTACGGCACTCCTCCTCACCACCCCGAACGTGCCCGGCGCGCTCCTCCGCGTGCTCGAGCCGCTCGCGGCCAACGGCATCAACATGAGCAAGCTCGAATCCCGTCCCGCCGACGAGCCGTGGCACTATCGTTTCTTTCTCGAGCTCGACCACGCCGCGTCGGATCCGGCCTTGTCGGCCGCGCTCGAGCAGGTGCGTTCGGTGACCGAATCACAGCGTGTCCTGGGAACGTATTCGCGTTGGCTCGCTGGACGAACGAGCGGGCCCTCACCAGATTAGCGCCACCCCCAACCGTTACTGAGGCAGCCAATGTCGCTTTTCGATTCGCGGAAACTCTTGCCGCTCATCGTCGTCCTGGCGGCGTGCACTACTAAGGATGCGTCGAAGTCCGGAAACGCCCCCGACTCCACGCACACCACTGCCGCGTCCGCCAAGCCGCATCAGATGACAGTCGTGGCTACCGACTACAAGTTCGACGCTCCCGACGAGGTGCCCGCGGGCATGATGACCGTCCATCTGGTGGACAACGGGGCGGAGCTGCACCACGTCGCATTCATCAAGCTCAACGAGGGGAAGACGGTCGCCGACATCGAGCAGGCCCTGAAGAACCAGGGGCCCATGCCGAGCTGGGCCGTGGACTACGGCGGCGTGAACCCGTCTCATCCGGGCGGCGGCATGTCGACGACCACGCAGATGCTGGAACCAGGGAACTACGCGATGGTCTGCTTCATTCCGGGTGCCGACGGCATCCCCCACTTTGCGAAGGGAATGGTGCGGGCTCTTACCGTCACGGCGTCCCCCGGTGCGTCGGCGCCCGCGCCGAGCGAAGACCTCGTGATCACGCTGAGCGATTACGCATTCAAGACCTCGAAGTCGCTCACCGCCGGACGGCACACGATAAAGATCGAGAATTCAGGACCGCAGTCGCACGAGCTGATGCTTGCCCGACTCCTTCCCGGCAAGAAGGCAGAGGACATCCCCGCGTGGGCCGAGAAGATGAGCGGACCTCCGCCGGCCGAGCCGATCGGTGGTGTGCCGGCCATGGCCAAGGGCGGCGTCGCGTACCTCACCGCCGACTTCACCCCCGGAGACTACGCGTTCGTCTGCTTCGTTCCGGATGCCAAGGACGGAAAGCCGCACTTCGTGCACGGCATGCTGAAGCAGGTGCACGTGCAATAGTTGGCGCGTTCTAATGTGACCTAAGCCGCTCCCGTTCTTCTTCTTGCTGGATGGCTTCATTCCATGCTGGACGAATAGAGGCCCCCGCTGTACGTTGGAGATGTGTCAGCCCTCTCTGGGTTGACCGCTGCCGCCGCGGTAACGGCGTGGCGGCTACGCCCCTCGGGTCACTCCCGGGGGGCTTTTTTGTGCGAAACGGGGCGACCGCTGAGTGGCCGCCCCGTTCTACGTCGTTCGACAGTGGTGCGAGGATCAGTCGCTGCGCAGCTGCTTCGACATCTCCTCGAGCAGTCGCCGCTCATCTCCAGAGAGACTCTCGATCCCACGCTCGGAGATCTTGTCGAGCACGAGATTGAGCAGCTCACTCTTCTGCTTGCCGACCTTCCCCGGAAGCGAGATCGTCGCGCCGTGGCGCTTGGCCGCCATCGCGTTGCTCCGTGCAACGATCTCGTCGATCTCCGTCGTGCGCTCGCGCGAGCGCGTGTGCGTGCGCGGAATCGCGCGCGGCGGCTCGTCCGGCACATCCGGAATTTGCGACATCCGCTGCCGCAGTCGATCCAGACTCGGCACCGACGCTGCGCGCAGATACAGCCAGCCGATCGCAAATCCGCCCAGGTGCGCCATGTATGCCGTTCCGTCCGTCGGGTGCAGCGCGATCATGCCGAAGATGAGATTCCAGGCAGCGAGCAACACGACGAACCACCGCACCTTCATCGCGATGAACACGAAGGGAAAGACACGCACCTCGTCGTCCGGCCACCGCATGGCGTACGCGAGCATTACGCCGAAGATCGCCGCAGAGGCGCCCAGCAACGGCGACCCATTGTGCACGATGAGGAGATCGGCGAGCCAGCCGCCGAGCCCGCACAGGAGATAGTAGAAGCTGAAGCTGCGCTGCCCCCATGCCTGTTCCAGACGCGGCCCGAACAGCCACAGCGTCCACATGTTGAACGCGAGATGCAGAAAGCCCGCGTGCACGAACATGTAGGTCGCGATCGTCCAGGGACGCTGCGTCAGATCGCCCGGACTCTTGAACGCGAGCGCCGCCACGATGTCCTCCGGACGCACGACCGTGAGCTGCAGGAAGAACACCGCGACATTGATCGCGATGATCCACTGCACCGCCGGTGTCATCCGGGGGACGTCGAATTCGTCAGTGGCGGAGGTATTCATCTCTCATTAGACACGAATGGCAAACGCCGGGTTCCTATCGAGTTCCAACGGGTCCAGGAATGCGAAGCGAAAGCACGACGTCTCTGTGAATTACCGTTGCCTGCTCGAGCAATGTGGCATATCGCCTGTCGAGAGGCGATTTCTCCCCGGAAGGTGCGGGATGGATCACAATTTTCGTACCCGGCGCGGCGGCGTGTGCCTGCTCGACGAGCCGCAGGATCTGCCCGTCACTCGTGCCATCGCGGGGTGCCAGAGTGAGCGCGTGAGCCGTTCCCGCAGCGGCCACGGCGGTGAGTGACGCCACTACCCGCTCGGCGCCCGAAGGCGCATCCGGGAACTCCCACAACACCTGCACCATCGTCACCACACGCACCACATCCTCGAGTGAATCCGGACGCTGCCCATCGCTCTCCAGAATTACGGGGAGCGGAGCAGTCCAGTTTCCGAACACCGCCGCGATGAACGTCGCACACGACAACGGATCGCGGCCACTCAGCAGAATCGAGTGCACGAGCGAATGCGACGTTGCGCGCTCGAGCTGCTTCGCCAGCATCTCGCTCGAGTACAGCACCGCCGTTTCCGCCTCGCCCGCGAAGCGTACGAACAGCTGTCGCCGCCCGGTCCAGACGCCTTGCGACTGCACACCCGGCGACAGCCCGGCAATCGGAGCCGTCGGAAGAGTTGTACGAGCCATCACTTTCCCCCTCCCCCACGTCGTGTCGACTTCGCGAGCGCAACGATGCGATCACAAAAGCTACTGAAATCCATCCCCTCGGCGGCCGCCGCCTGCGGGACGAGACTCGTCCCGGTCATTCCCGGAGACGTGTTTGCCTCCAGGCAATACAACTCGCCTTCGGATGTCATACGGAAGTCAATTCTCGCACACCCGTCAAGCTTAAGTGCGCGAAAGGCAAGAATCGCCAGACGCTGCGCCTCGGCCGTCAGAGCGGGCGACAGCTTCGCCGGAAACTCCTCCACGGCCATTCCCGGCGTGTACTTGCACTCGTAGTCGTAGATCTCGTGCTTCGGGATGATCTCGCCGACCGGCATCGCGTGATCGCCCACCACACCCACCGTGAGCTCGCGGCCCGGCACGAAGCGCTCGACCATCACCTCGTCATCGTAGAGCGCCGCCTCGGCGATTGCGGCACGAAGCTCACCTGCCTCCTTCACCACCGATAGGCCGACGGTCGATCCCTCCTTCGACGGCTTCACCACTACCGGAAATCCCAGCGTCTGCTCGACCATCTTCTCGCTCAACTCCGCTCGCGGTCCGGTCATCAGCCAGTCCGCCGTTGGCACTCCCGCGGAGCGAAAGAGTCGCTTCGAAAGGTCCTTGTCCATCGCAAGCGCGCTCGCGAGATGACCACTCCCCGTGTACGTAACACCGTAGAGATCGAGAATGGCCTGTACGGTGCCGTCCTCGCCTTCGCCGCCGTGGAGCGCGATGAACACCACATCCGCATCCCGAACGGCCGGCATCGCACCCAGCGTGGCGAGACGCGAGCCCTCGATCATTGCCCGTAGCTCTTCCCTGGTTGGCGGCGCCGTCTTCACGACTCCCGCCGCCCGCATCGCGTCTTCATCTGCGCGGGCCAACTCGCCGTACGCTGGATCGACGCAGGTCACCCGGTGACCGACCTCTCGAAGCGCGTGCGCGATGCGCAGTCCCGATGCCAATGACACGTCGCGTTCCGATGAAGTACCCCCGAGCAGAACGGTCAAATTCATGTGGACAATGTACCGAAACCGCATTGCGCGTGTAGTCTCCCGCGCGCCCGCTCACGCCGAGTACATTCCAATCATGCCCCTGACCGCCAAGCTGCTCGTGTGCGCAACGCTGTTGGCGACCTCTGCCTGCATCGATCGCCAGCAAGCCCAGAAGGCGATCGACGCCGTGCAGTCCGATGGCGCCAAGCCCGACGTCATGCCAGTGATGCTGAACCGCGAGCTCCCCTTCCGCTACCCGCCGGCGCTGTACGCCAGGAAGGTGCAGGGGAACGTCACGTTACACATCCACATCGACAGCACGGGAATCGTCTGGCCCGAGTCGACGAGCGTCGTCGAGAGCTCGGGCTATCCCGGACTCGACTCCTCCGCCGTCGCCGGTTCGCGCGAGCTGCGATTCGAGCCCGCGACCACGAAGGGACATCCGGTGAGCGTATCGCTCCAGCTTCCCGTCTTCTTCCGTCATCCGAACGGCAAGCCGCTTGCGGGCGACACTATTTTGCAGTCTTCCCGCGCCAAGCCAGCGCCATGAGCTCATCGCCCCGCAACACGCGTCCATACGACAACGTCCTCGAGACCATCGGCTGGACCCCACTCATTCGGCTGAATCGAATCACGCGCGGTGTCGCGACGCCGGTCTACGCCAAGGCGGAGTTCTTCAATCCCGGCGGAAGCGTCAAGGATCGCATCGGCCTGCCCATCATCGAGCGCGCCGAGCGCGCCGGTGAGCTCAAGCCCGGCGGCACGATCGTGGAGGGGACGAGCGGCAACACCGGCGTCGGCCTCGCGATGGCGGCCGCCCTCAAGGGCTATCGATGCATCTTCACGATGCCCGACAAGATGTCGCAGGAGAAGGTGCGCCTGCTCAAGGCATTCGGCGCCGAGGTGATCATCACGCCGACGGCGGTTCCGCCCGATCATCCCGACCACTATGTGGTGATGGCCGCGCGAATCGCGAAGGAAACCCCGAACGCGATCCTCGCCAATCAGTTCTACAATCCAGCGAATCCTCAGGCCCACTACGAGACCACGGGCCCCGAGCTCTGGGAGCAGACAGAAGGACGCATCACGCACTTCGTCGCCGCCGCGGGAACGGGCGGCACGATCAGCGGTGTCGGCAAATATCTCAAGGAAAAGAATCCGAAGGTAAGAATCATTTCAGGCGATCCGGTCGGATCCATTCTGGCCGAGTACTGGAGAAGCAAAGGCGCGAAGAAACCGGAGGGCGTGCCGTACAAGATCGAGGGTGTCGGACAGGACAAGATTCCGGGCACCATCGACATGTCGGTGATCGATGACTATCGCACCGTCACCGATCGCGAATCGTTCGCCATGGCGCGCAGGCTCACGCGCGAGGAGGGGCTGTTCGTAGGGGGCTCGAGCGGTCTGATCGCGCACATTGCGATGCAGGTCGCACGCGAGGTGAACGATCCCAACGCATACGTCGTCACCTTCCTCTGCGACACCGGCGAGCGCTACCTCTCGAAGCTCTACAACGATGAGTGGATGCGGGAGAATCAGCTGCTGGATTCCGATCGCATGCCGATCGGCCAGCTGCTGCAGGGAAGGTCGGATGGAACGCCGCGAGTCGTCAGCGTCGCGCCTGCGGCGAGCGTTCGTCAGGCGCTCGGCCTCATGTCGCTGCACGATGTGTCGCAGCTGCCGGTGATGGACGGCGAGAGCTGCGTCGGCGCCGTGTCGGAGAATGTGCTCTCGGCCAAGGCGCTCGAGAACGGCAAGCTGCTCGATGCGCCGGTGAGCGAGGTGATGGAGCCACCGTTCCCCGTGATCGATGCGACGCAGACGGTGGAGAGTGTCGTCAAGCTGCTGTCGAAATCGAATCCCGCGCTGCTCGTACGAGCGAATGGCACACTCGGCGGCATCGTCACGCGCAGTGATGTTCTCGCATACATGATGGCGAGATAGCGAGCGCAGCGAATGACGACGTTCGCCACGATCGAACGACAAAAAGCCGAGCTTCTCGCTTCGATCGAGCAGTGGTCGGAACATCGCCTGGCGTTTCGTCCGGCGCACGACGCCTGGTGTGCGATCGAGGTGCTCGACCACCTGGTCAAGGTCGAGAGCGAGGTGATCACCGCTACTCGACGCGGCCTGCTCAGCCCTCATCCCATCGGAGTGCGCGACCGGCTGGGCTTCTTCTTTCTGGATCGTGTCTTTCGATCCAAGACGAAGGTCAAAGTGCCGCGCTCGGCGACGAAGGTGCTCCCGGATCTCACCTGCACTCTCGACATGCTTCGCGAGCGATGGCTGAGCACGCGAACGGACCTCGCTCGACTACTCGCGCAGCTCGAGCCAGCCGAGCTCGAACTCGGAGTATTTCGGCATCCCGTGAGCGGATGGATGAGCGTACCGCACATACTTCGTTTCTTCTCGGCTCACATTCAGCATCACGGCTACCAGCTCGCCCGCATCCGCGTTGCGTCGGAAGGCACCGTCTATTCCATGTCAGGAGTAGCCTGACCTTCCCGTTGTGCAGGCAAGTCGAGGCGGGATAGTATGCAGTCGTACGAATCGCGCGCTTCTTGCACCGCATCGCGAGCGCGCACGTCGCTTCGATGCTTCTTCAATGGCTGGTATATGACTCTTCCGGAAATGGAGATGCTGGCGAAGGTCGAAGTGCTCGCCGATCTCGAAGAGCAGGTTCACGATCTCATGGTGGTGCACGAGGCGAAGCGCATACTCTGGTTCCCGAGCGAGCTGCTCGCTCCGCCGCCGGACACGGATCCCGATCACTACATCGCCGAGCTGCGTGAGCGCACCCGAGGCATCAGCACCCCGTTGCGGGTGGCGCTCGCGCTCAACTTGCTCACCGAAGAGGGGCTTCCGCATTTCCACCGTCTGCTCGCCGTCTATCTGGGCAGCGACAGCTTCTGGTCCAAGTGGACGAACCTCTGGACCGCCGAGGAGGATCGTCACGGTGCCGTGCTCCACGACTACACGCGTGACAGCCAGCTTCTGAACAACCCGGAGCTCGAGCGCATGCAGTTCGAATACCTGAAGGCGGGCTTCGAGCCGGCGTGGGACAAGGACCCGTATCGGGTGTTCGTCTACACCACGCTGCAGGAGCGTGCGACGCAGGTGAGCCACGCAAATACCGGCAAGCTCGCCGCGGAGTTCGAGCCGACGATCGGCGTCGTGCTGTCGAACGTCGCCAAGGAGGAGGCGCGACATTACGTGTTCTACCGTCAGATCTTCGAAGCGGTGCTCAAGCGCGATCCGAATCGCGCGCTCGTCTCGGCCGCCGCGATCATGCCGTCGATCGATATGCCGGGTGTGAACATGCCGAACTTTCGCGAGATGGCAGATGTCATTCGGCGCGCCGGTATCTACGGCCCCCGGGATTATCTGCGCATCGTGGAGGAGCAGATCAAGCACTGGGCGATCGAGGCGCTCGAGGGGCTCGACGCGACTGGCCGCCAGGCACAGGAAAAGATTCTTGGCATCCCTGCCCGGCTCGAGCGCATCTCGGATGCGATGGAGACGCGCAGCAGGGCGAAGACCTTCTCGTTCGTCGTCGCGTTCGCGCGCGAGTTCGCGATGGACTGAGATCGGGCGGAAACGCCCCGCTATCCGTTCGCATCCCGCTGCAGCTCGGCTAGCA
>DATGDQ010000338.1:0-2188 GCA_035310785.1 Gemmatimonadaceae bacterium
CGAGCGCTCGTCCCGCGGAGGCCGATTGTCGCCGGCGCTCATTACGGCGATTCGCGCCGCATCGGCGGCTCGCGAGATGGCGGACTCGATCGAGCTCGATGTCATTTCGCCGCTGCGCGCGAGCGAGCTCGATGGCGCGACGCAAGCAGTGCGTGCGCTCTGGCCGGGCCGCATCCGGCTGATTCGCGTAGTCGCGAGCGCCGACTCGCTCGCACTGCCGCCGGGAATAGAGATGCGAGCGGATCCGAGCGACCCCTTGGTGGTTGCGACTGCCGGAATGCTTTCGCCGAATGCGAGCGTGCGCGTGGTGCGCGGTCAGCCCACGGCTGCCGATAGCGCATGGGCATCGAGCGGCCGCCATACGCTCGTCCGATGGCCGGCAGTCGGTGCTCCACCCGGGTGGATCGCGAGCACGCCGCCCGATACGGTGGGCGCGGTGACAGCCGGAGAGGCCGCGGTCGTCATGCCGTTCGAACGAAGGTGGCGACTCGACGGTGCCGCGCGAATCACGCGCGTGGCCGCGCGCTGGGTGGACGGCGCGCCGGCGGCGGTCGAGCGGGCGATCGGCGGCGGATGCATGCGCGATGTGGCCATCGGTGTGACACCTCGCGGCGACCTCGTGCTGCGGCGCTCCTTCGGCCGTTTCGTGCAGGCGCTGGTCGCACCGTGCGAAGCCGTAGCCGGCTCACTCGCGGCAGACAGTGGCGCCATTGCCTCGCTGGCGGGGGCGGGCGCTCTCGCGGCCCACGATGCGATTGCTGCGCCGAGTGTCATCGACTCTCCGCTCGTGCCGTGGCTGCTCGCAGGGGCGATCGGGCTCGCGCTGCTGGAGCTTCTCGTGCGCCGCGGATCTGCTCCCATGTGGTCGCTGCCGGAAGGCGACCAAGCCGACGCTCGCACCCAGGAGGTCGCGTGACGGCGCGTGAGCGAGTGAGACGCGCGCAGTATCGCATGCTCGGCGGCGTGGCGCTGTCGGCGCTGCTCTGGGGCGCGGTGCTCGCGATGACGGTCGTGAGCCTCGCGGCCGGCGCGAATGCGTTCGTGCCGCTGAGCGCGGCAGCGCGAGAGATCATCATTCCGCTCATGATCGTCTCCGCGGCGGGCGGAGCCGGGCTGGTGCTCTGGCGGGGGCGTGCTGCGCGCTCGATCGAGCGAGTCGCGATGTGGATCGAGGAGCGCGAGCCGTCGCTCAACTACGTGCTCGTGACGGCGATTGATGAAGTGCTCGCGCCGCTCGAGCAGAACCGCGCGCTGCATGCGGCCGCAAACGGAACCGACATCGACGCGATCGTGCGACACGCCTGGCAACATTCCCTTGGCCGCGCGGCGATCGCGTGCGTCGTGCTCGGCGCCGTGCTCGCCGTGCTCGGGCCGGGCGATCTCTTGAGGGCCGCGGAGCGCGAGCTCGCGGACCGAGCGATGCCGGCCGCTCCGGCTCCGATGCCCAATCGGCTGCTCTCGCTGCGCGCGCGCGTCGCGCCGCCCGTGTACACCAGGCTGCCCGCACAGGTCATCGAGGAGCCATCGAACGTCGCGGCGCTGGTGGGAAGCCGAATCACTCTCGAGGGAAACGGGGCGGCAAGTGGGATCGTGGCCTCAATCGGCACGCGTGAGCTGAGCGCCACGACCGGAGAGCGCGGCTGGGCAATCACGGAGACGATGCCGCCCGATCCGACGGTGCTGACGCTGCGCGATCGTGGCTACCGCCGGCTTCTCGCGCTCGAGCCGCGGGCCGACTCGGCCCCTGCCGTTCGGCTGCATCTCCCGGCTCGCGACACCACGTATCAGCACGTTCCGAAGGGCAAGCTCGAGATCGATGCGGCGCTCTCCGATGACATCGGCCTCGACTATGGCTACGTGGAGTACCTGCTCTCGAGTGGGTCCGAGGAGAGCTTCGAGACCAAGCTGGTAGTCGGCGAGCACGAGCCGTTCGCGAACGCCCGAGCCGCCCGGCTTCACGCGACGCTCGATCTCGACACTCTCAAGCTCTCGCCCGGCAGCGTGATTCACATCCGCGTAGTCGCCTACGACTACAATGATGTGACCGGGCCGGGAAAGGGGGTGTCGGAGACGCGCACGCTGAAGATCGCGGAGCCTGTGGACTCGACCTCGATCAACGCCGCGCCGCCGCTCCCGATCGACTCGATGTGGATCAGCCAGCGGCTCCTCAACATGCGCACCGACACCC
>DATGDQ010000339.1:0-1837 GCA_035310785.1 Gemmatimonadaceae bacterium
CCAGTTGGCGAGCGCCACGCGCCCGCCCGGGCGCGTCACGCGCGCGAGCTCCGTCGCCACGCGATCCGGCCGAGCAGCGAACATGAGGCCGAACATGGAGAGCACCACATCGAACGATGCGTCGTCGTAGGGCAGCTCCTCGACCGTGCCCTGATCGAGCTGGATCGGCAGGCATTCCCGAGCCGCCCAATTCGCCGTCACGTCGAGCAGCGCGGGCACGAGATCGAAGCCCGTCACCCGCGCGCCCGTGCGTGCCGCGGGAATCGTGAGGTTGCCCGTTCCACAGGCGGAGTCCAGCACATCCTCGCTGCCCGTGAGGGCGACCCGCGCGACGAACGCCTCCGCCTCGTCGCGAAAGCCCGTAGAGATGCGATCGTAGTCGCCCGCGGTCCACACGCGGAGCGAGCGTTCGGTGGCGGGATCGCTCACGGGGGCGGTGTGACTCGAGATCGGACGAATGTCGACGTCTCCAACGGCGTCGCCACAGTCGTGCCGGGTGGTGTCGAAGGTCGCGTAATCGTTGTCCATGGTGGTGCTCCTGAGTGAGTTCCGAGCAGACATGCTGCGGCTGAGAGCAGAATAGGCGCGCGACCCTTCTCACTGAATGACCGCGCGTCCGAATCTCCTGATCATGCGTCCCGAATCGAGCGCGCTATTGCCCAACCGTCCCGCCTAGGTGGCCGAGTGTCCGAGCCCTTGCTTCGGGAACTCTCGGGGCGGAGGATTACACATGGACCCGCTGTCCGACGTGCTGAGAGCCGTAAAGCTCAATGGCGCATACTTCTACCTCGTCGAGGCGAGCGCTCCGTGGTCGGTATCGGCACGGCCGGCGCGCGAGATCGGTCCACTCATCCTTCCGGAGGTCGACCATCTCATTTCCTATCACATTCTGTTGACCGGAAGTTGCTGGGCCGGTGTGGAAGGTGATGGCCAGGTGCTCATGAAGCCGGGCGACGTCGTGGTGTTCCCACACGGCAACGCGCATCTGATGTCGAGCGCGGAAGGACGTCGCGAGGAGACCGCACGCGTGGGCGCGACACCCGCTCGCTATCTCGAGACGGTGCTCCTCGGACCAGCGGCGACTCGCGACACCTCGTTCGTGTGCGGATTTCTCGGCTGCGACACGCGTCCATACAATCCGCTCATCGCGTCCTTGCCGCGGCGGTTGCACTTCTCGGGCGTCGCAGGCGGCTGGCTCGCGCAGTTTCCGGTGCAGGTGGTGAACGAATCCAGAGCAGGCCGGGTCGGAAGCGACACCATGCTCACACGCATGGCGGAGTTGATGTTCGTGGAGGTGGTGCGTCGCTACGTAGAGGAGCTTCCGCTCCAGCATACCGGATGGCTCGCCGGACTGCGCGATGATGTCGTGGGCCCGGCACTTTCCGCGCTGCACGGTCGACCTGCGCATCCGTGGACGCTGCCGGAGCTCGCGCGCACGATCTCGACCTCACGCACGGTGCTCGCAGAGCGCTTTTCGCAGCTCGTCGGAGTGCCGCCGATGCTCTATCTCGCGCGCTGGCGCCTGCAGCTCGCGGCGGAACAGCTCTCGCGCGGCTCCGCCAAGGTTGCAGCGATCGGCGCGCAGGTGGGCTACGAGTCCGAGGCGGCGTTCAGCCGCGCATTCAAGCGCGAGACGGGGATGTCGCCTGCCACGTGGCGTCGCGCGCGCAGCGGCGATGGCGCGGCGCGCATCGGCCAACCGCTCGAGGGCAAGCGCAAGTGACGGCTCGCCCGTTCGCACTCGATCCCGCGGGCGCTCGTTAGCCGAGCCGCTCCGCGAGTCGTTGGGCGTCGAAGGGCGCATGCACCTTCGCATCATTGTCGAAATACACGTATA
>DATGDQ010000340.1:0-15238 GCA_035310785.1 Gemmatimonadaceae bacterium
GTTCACGCTCGAGGCGGCTTGGACGCTCGACCAGTTGGTCGGCTACACGCGAAGCTGGTCCGCGACCACGCGGTACGTAGCTGAACACGGCCGCGACCCAATACCGGACTTCGAGCAGGCGCTGCGCGCGCATTGGGGAGATCCCGCGTCGCGTCGCGTCGTGCACTGGCCGTTCGTGCTTCGAGTCGGTCGCGTGCATCGATAACGCTTCGCGCAACACGCTGGGCCACTACCGCGGCACCACAGGCAGCACCACGTGCGACGGATGCGCCGCATCGTGCACGAGCCGCTGGTGCGCGACGACGAACGTGCTGTCCCGCTCATTGTTCCCACCCGTGTTCAGATTGCGATCGTACTTGGGAAAGAGCGCAGACGAGACGCTCACGCGGATTCGGTGTCCCGGCTCGAATACGCGCGAGGTGAACCACAGGTCGATGTCGTACCGCTCCACGCTCCCGGGCGTGAGCAGCACCTCCTTGTCGAATCCCTTTCGGAAGCGCGCGCGGGCGACACCATCCTGCACGCGCTGCGCATGGCCGTCGGGAAACACGTCGAGCAGCATCACGTTCCAGTCGGTGTCTCTCGCATCAGTCGCCGCCCACAGGCTCGCCGACATCTGCCCCGTCACCTCGATCGGCTTCGCGAGCGGCTTCGTCGTGAACACGAGTGCATCTCTTCGCGATGCGTTGAGCGCGGTGAAGTCCTCGTTGAGCGACGTCTCGAGCTCCCGCGAATCGATGAGGAAGGGTGTCGGTTTCCCTGGATCATACGTGAACGTGTCCGCGGGCGCGCCACTCGGCGGCAACGTGTCGAGCACTCCGTCGCCCGAGCTCGTGTTCGCCTTGCCGCCCGATGCCACGTACCACTTCGTCCGCACCGCGCGCGCGATCGGCCAGGCGTCCTCCGTGCGCCACACGTTGTCGCCGAACACAAAAATGTCCACGGGCGGCTCGCGGTCGACGCCGTTGTCCTTGCCGAGCAGGTAGTGATCGAACCAGCGGAGCTGGAGCCGCCGCGTCTCGACACGTGACTGCGGGCCGAACTCGCCGGCCACGTAGTCCACTCCCTTGTGCGCCCCCGGACCCATCACGAGCCGCACGTAGGGATGTCCACGGACGGCAAGCAGTGCATTCGTGTAGTCGATCGGTCCGCGCGAATCATCATACCACCCCGAGATCTGCAGCACCGGCGCCTTCACCTTCGCGATGCTCGTCGTCACCGCGTGCGCGCGCCAATACGCGTCGAGCGTGGGATGTGCGATCCACCGATCCCAGAGCGGCACGTCGCCGCAGCCGAGGCGTTGCGGCAGGTCGCTCAACGGGAGATGCTCGAGCGCGGGTCCGATGTCGAGCTCGGCGGTGTTCTGCAGCGTGCGGGCACGCATGAGACACGCCCAATCGACGTTGATCGGCGAGAACACCATGTCCTCGTAGGGAACGATGCGCCACGGATCACCCGTCGCAGCGGACGGCGCGATCGCGGCGAGATGCGGGGGCGCGCTCACGGCGGCGTACCAGGCGAGCCGTCCCTCGTCGGAGTGCCCGATCAGGCCCACACGCCCGTTGGCACCGGGCAGGCGCGAAGCCCACTCGACGGCGTCGTAGCCATCGCTCACATCGGTGTCATAGTCGCCAAAGTCGGAGCCGTCCGACACATCGCGCCCGCGCACGTGCTGCGCGATGAAGATGTATCCGCGAGACGCCCAATAGTGACCGGCAAGGTGGAGGATCCGCGTGTACGGCGTGCGCTGCAGCACCACGCCGAACGGGCCCTTTCCCACGGGCCGCGCCACGTACGAGGCGAGGCGCGCGCCGTCGCGCGTGCGCATGAACACCAACGTGTCCTCCGTGACTGCGTACTGCGAGTCGGACACGGCACCTGGCCACAGGAGATACGGCTGCTCCACCGTGAATGGCGTTTCGCGGCGCACGAGACGAATGCGCCGGCCGGTCGGCTTGCCGGCGGCAAACAGCTCTCCGGTGAGCGTGTCCCCATGCCACGCCGCCATCAGTGAAGCGGTGTCGCCCGTGAGCACCATCGAGTCGGCATGCGCGACGATGTTCTTCACGTCGAGAATCGACTCACCCGTGCGACGGCGAATCGACCCCAATGTGTCGGAACGGTGCTTGCCGAAGTGCGCAAAGCCCATGCGACGCCAGCCCTCGAATCCGCCGCGAGAGGTGGATCCGAGCGCGACATAGGCATCCCAGTCGCCGGCCAGCACCGGCGAGTGGTATCGGGACGAGCATGCGAGCAAAGGCGCAATCGCGAGGATCGCGATGTATGCGCACCCGCGAAAGCGGAGCGCGGCTGTAAATCGCAGCATGTGAAGGGGCTGAGGGACCAGGGCGCGTGTGCCCGACGAACGACCAATCTGGAGAATGCTTACGGGGTCGCGGGAATGCCAGCGTCTTTCGCCACCGGATGCGTAGTGCCACGGGCGGTGCGAACGCGTAACTTGTCGCGGACCCGTCTACAGAGTGGAGCCGGACGTGCGCATCAGCGACATGAACTGGATGCAGGTGGAAGAATATCTCACGCACGATGATCGTGCCGTGCTGCCGCTGGGAAGCACCGAGCAGCACAGCCATCTGCGTCTCACCGTCGATTGCATCCTCCCCGAGCGAGTGGCGGTCGAAGCGGCAGAGCCGCTCGGAGTTCCGGTGTTTCCCGTGCTGCCGTACGGTGTGACTCCCTACTTCCGCGAATTTCCCGGCTCGATCTCGCTGCGCGTGAAGACGCATCTCGACGTCGTGCGCGACATTCTCGACAGCTTGGCGCACTCGGGATTCCGCCGCATCCTCATCGTGAATGGACATGGCGGTAACGGCGCCGTGCAGCAATACGTGCAGGAGTGGACGGCGGAGCATCCCGCGTGTCGCGTGATCTTCTACAACTGGTGGAACGCCCCGCGCACATGGGCCAAGGTCCAGGAGATCGACACGGTCGCATCGCACGGATCGTGGATGGAGAACTTTCCGTGGACGCGGCTCCCCGGAGTCGAGCTCCCCAAGACTCGGCGCGCAATGGTGGATACGGACCGCGTGCGCGCGCTCGACCCCGTGGCGCTCCGCGCATACCTCGGCGACGGCAACTTCGGCGGACTGCATCAACGTGCCGACGAGGACATGCTCGCCATCTGGAGCGTCGCGGTCGAGGAAACCAGGAGCGTGCTCGATGGCTCCTGGGGACACGCGTAGCCGCGACTGGCAATGCGAACACTTATCTGGGGTGCGGGCGCAATCGGCGGAACGCTCGGCGCACACCTCGCGCGCGCCGGTAACGAGGTCACGCTCGTCGACAACGTTCCCGAGCACGTCGACGCCATAAATCGAGACGGGCTGCGCATCACCGGCCCGATCGCCGACTTCGCCGTGCCCGTTCCGGCATTCACACCGGATGCGCTGCGCGGGGAGTGGGACACGATCGTGCTCGCGACCAAGGCGCACCATACCGAGAGCGCGGCAATTGCGCTTCTGCCGCATCTGAGCGCGCGCGGGTGCGTGATCTCCGCGCAGAATGGGCTCAACGAGCTGACGATCGCGGAAGTTGCGGGTGCAGATCGGACGGTTGGTGCGTTCGTGAACTTCGGCGCGGACTACCTCGAGCCCGGCGTCATCCTGTACGGCGGCCGCGGCGCCGTGGTGGTGGGTGAGATCGATGGAAGGGTCACCCCTCGCGTCGAGGCGATTCGCAGGAGCTGGCTCGACTTCGATGCGCGCGCGGTCGTCACGACGAACATCTGGGGGTTCCTCTGGGGCAAGGAGGCGTATGGCGCGATGCTGTTCGCGACCGCCCTCACGAACGAGTCGATCGCAAACGCCCTCGCCAACCCCGGGTATCGCGAGCTCTACATCGCGCTCGCACGCGAGATCCTGGCCGTTGCCGCGGCGCGCGGGGTGAGCCCCGAAGGCTTCGACGGCTTCGATCCCGCGTCGTACCTGCCGCTCGCAGCCCCTGGAGCCGCGGAGCAATCGCTGGATGAGCTGGTGGCGCACAACCGGAAATCCGTGAAGACACACAGCGGCATCTGGCGCGATCTCGCCGTGCGCAAGCGGCGCACGGAGGTCGACGCGCAGCTCGGGATCATCGTCGAGCTCGGCGAACGGGCGGGCGTGAGGGCGCCATTGACGGCGCGGCTGGTCGAGCTGATTCACGATGTCGAGAACGGCACCCGTGCACAGTCGCTCGAAACGCTGGATGCGCTCGCAGAAGTCTTACCCGGCGCGATGCGCGAATGAACATCGAATTTCGCGAGAGGACGGCGGTCGTCACGGGAGCCGCACACGGGTTCGGCCGTGCGATCAGCGTCGCGTTCGCGCGGCTCGGCGCACGCGTGTGGGCGTGCGATCTGCTCGAGGATGAACTGCGCGAGACGCAAAGGCTCTGCGAGCTCGAGGGCGGAGCGTGCATGACGCGCACACTCGACGTGCGCGACAAGGTGGCGGCACTCGAGCTCGTCGACGACGTGGTGAGCGCGGTCGGTCGCATCGACATACTCGTCAACAACGCGGGCGGCGTGCTCGGGCAGGTGGGGCGTCCGCTCGAGATGGTGTCGCCGGAGGAGTGGCAGGGCATTTTCGACGTCAATGTCAGCGGTGCCTTCTTTCTGTCGCAGGCGGTCGCGCCGCGCATGAAGGCCGCGAACTATGGACGGATCATCAACATCTCGAGCGGCGCAGGACTCGGTATCAGCCTCACCGGCATTCAGGCGTATGCATCCGCGAAGGCTGCGCAGATCGGGCTCACCCGGCAGCTCGCGCACGAGCTGGGCGCGTGGGGCATCACCGTGAACAACGTGGCACCAGGATTCGTGCGTTCAAATCCGACGACCGAGAGGCAGTGGGAATCATATGGGGAGGAGGGCCAGCGTGCGCTCGTCGAGGGCATCGCGCTCAAGCGGCTGGGATCGTCCGACGACATCGCGAACGCCGTGCTCTTCTTCGCATCTGATTACGCGAGCTGGATCACGGGGCAGGTGCTCTCGGTCGACGGCGGCAAGTGATGGTGAGCGAGAAGGTGCTCGCGCATCTCGCTGCGCATCACGATCGCATTCTCGCGGAGCTGATCGAGCTCGCTGCCATTCCCAGCGTGAGCACCGATCCAGCACATGCCCCCGACATGCACGCGGCGGCGAGTTGGGTTGCGCGCGTGCTATCGGGCGCGGGACCGTTCACGGTGCGCACCATGCCCACGTCCGGCAATCCGGTGGTCTACGCCGAATGGCTCGGCGCGCCCGGCAAGCTGACCGTGCTCGTGTACGGACACTACGATGTGCAGCCCGCGGATCCGCTCGAGAAATGGGTCACCCCGCCCTTCTCGCCGACTCTTCGCGATGGGCGACTCTACGCGCGCGGCGTGTCGGACGACAAAGGGCCGATGCTCATCCCGATCGAAGTGGCGCGATCGTTCTTCGCGGTGACAGGTGCGCTTCCGATCAACGTGAAGTGTATGTTCGAGGGCGAGGAAGAGATCGGGAGCCCCAATCTCGACGCATTCATCCGCACCAACGCGCCAATGCTGGCCGCCGATGTCATCCTCTCCGCCGACGGCGCGATGTGGCGCATCGATGAGCCCTCGCTCACCGTATCGAGTCGCGGACTCGCGGGCCTCGAGCTGACGCTCACGGCGGCGGGCAAGGACCTTCACTCGGGGCGGCACGGCGGTGCCGTCGCGAATCCGCTTCACGCGATGGCCGAGCTGATCGCATCGCTGCACGAGCCGACGGGACGGGTGGCCGTGACCGGCTTCTACGATCGCGTGCGCGAGCTCACGCGGGCCGAGCGCGCCGAGATCGCCGCCCTGCCCTTCGATGAGCAACGGTATCTCGCGCAGGTCGGCGCGCCCGCGCCGTTTGGCGAGCCGGGTTACACGACGCTCGAGCGGCAGTGGACACGGCCGACTCTCGAGGTGAACGGAATGTGGGGCGGCTACACGGGTCCGGGACAAAAAACGGTGATCCCATTCGAGGCGCACGCGAAGATCACGTGCCGGCTCGTACCCGATCAGGATCCCGCGGAGATCGTCGCTCTGGTGTCTCGCCATCTCGAAGCGCACATGCCCACCGGAACGCGCCTCACGATCGTGCCAGACGATCACGGTGCGCGCGCGTCGCACATCGAAGCGGGACACTTCGCGCTCGAAGCCGCAGCGACCGCACTCCAAGAGGTGTACCGCGTGCATCCGTTGATCGTCCGCATGGGCGGAACGGTTCCGATCTCGGAGCTCTTTCAGCGCCACATGGGATTGGACACCGTGTTCTTCTCCTTCTCCACCGCCGATGAGGACTACCACGCGCCGAACGAATTCTTTCGCGTGCATCGGCTGCACGAAGGGCTCGAGGCGTGGGCGCGGTATTGGGACATTCTCGGGAGCCTGCCCCGTTGACCGAATCGACATCCGCATCTCGAGAGCTTGCGCAGGCGGAGGCGCGAGTAGAGGCGCACAGCGCGTCCCTCAAGAAGGAGCTCGGCGTTCGCGATCTCGCGCTCACGCAGATTCTGTTCATCGTCGGACTCACCTGGATCGGCGTCGCCGGGAAGCTCGGACCGTCGCACGTGATCTTCTGGCTGCTCGCGCTCGTCCTCTTCTACGTGCCTTCTGCCGTTGTCGTGATGTATCTGAGCCGTCTCATGCCTCTCGAGGGAGGGCTCTATCAATGGGCGAAGCTCGGGCTCAACGGTACCGTTGGTTTTCTTCTCGCGTGGAACCTGTGGCTGTACGTGATCGTGCTGACGTCCGAGATCGGGCTCACGTGCGCCACCTATCTGTCGTACGCACTGGGCCCGAGCGCGTCATGGATGACGAGCAGTAGCTGGTTCGTCGCGCTGGCCACGGCGGTGCTCCTGTCGCTCATGGTTCTGGCGTCTGTGATCGGTCTGTCAGTTGGCAAATGGGTTCACAACGCGGGGGGTATCGTGATGCTCGTGGTGTTCGCCGCGCTGCTCATCATGCCACTGATCGGCCTTTGGACCGGACATCTGCGCGAGTATCACCCACTGCGCACGGCCATCCCGTCCTTTTCACTATTCAATCTCAATATCCTTGGCAAGATGGGCTTCGGGGCGCTGGGCGGATTCGAGTACGTCGCGATTCTTGCCGGCGAGACCAAGGCACCAGAGCGAGCGGTTCGTCGTTCGGTGATCATCGCCGCGCCCATCATCGCTCTCATGTTCGTACTGGGTACGAGCACGGTCGTCGCGTACGTCCCGCCAGAGCAGATCGACCTCGTCGGCCCGCTGCCGCAGGTACTCCGCGCAGGATTCGGCCCGATCGGCATTGCGGGAACGCTGGTGACCATCGCCATTGTCCTATCGCTCGGCATGCGCGTGGCGCAGAGCAACGTCTCGTTCACCGCCGTCGCTCGTCTTCCCATGGTTGCCGGCTGGGACAGGCTGCTGCCGCCGTGGTTCAGCCGCCTGCACCCCCGATACCGTACGCCGGTCAACTCGATCCTCCTCGTCGGCGCGTGCGCATTCCTCATCTCGCTTGCGAGTCTGCTGGGCGTAGGTCAGGCGGAGGCGTTCCAGCTGCTGTTCAACGCGAGCGGGATGTTCTACGCACTGACGTATGTCGTGATGTTCGCGATACCTCTCGTTGGACTACGCACCTTGAGACCGCGCCCGCCACTCTGGCTGCGGGTCGCATCCGCTTCCGGCCTCGCTATGACGGTGCTCTACGTCGTGCTGTCGGTGTTCCCGATCATCAAGGTCGCGAGCGTCGGCGCGTTCGCCGCCAAGATCTCTCTCGTGATCATTCTCTCGAATCTGCTCGGCGTCGCCATTCTCGTCACTGCACGACGCCGGTTGCGCACGGTCGGCGAAGTCACCTGATCCCTCGCTTCTACTGCCTCTTGCTCGACGGCGGCACCATCCCGTTGATGCGCAGGTACGTGATGAGGTTGCCGTAGTGCTCCGCATCGTGCGTCGCGTTGATCATGAGCGCGAAGAGACGTGTGCGCTCCTGACCGAACAGCTGGATCTTGGCAGTGGATGCGTCGTCGGTCTGCTGATACGCGCGCGTACAGTACTCGTTGGACGCCTGCATTGCCGCAACCAGGTCGGCCTTGCTCATGTTCTTCTTCTTCTCGATGTCGTCCTCGGCGCGCGCGCTGTCGCCCAGTGCGGCGGCGCAGAACGAGTACTGTGAGCCGGCGACGTGCGCGATCAGCTCGCCGAACGAGCGAACGGCTTTCGTCGGGCGGTACGAGTACTTCGATTCGGGCATGTCCTTCGCGGACTCGGTGACGAAGCCGCTTTGCTGTTGCCAGAGCGTTCGCACCGTCCCGACCGCGTAGTCGGCAGGTGCGACGTGATCCTGTGCGCGTGCCGCTCGGGCGGAGAACACGAGCAGCAGCGTGAGGCAAATCGAGCGTAGCATAATTCCTCTTGAAGTGGGCGCGGTCAGTATGTCGTCGAGGCACGCGCGGCGCAACGAGCCCTGCGCGACCGGGCTGGCATCTCACCCGCGACATCCTAGATTCCACCACACGATGAATCCGCTTCGCTCGCTATGAGCGTACCCTCCACAGGCGCTCGTGCCGAACGACTCTGAGACGGATGCCGCCCTCGTGGCGCGCATGGCGGCCGGGGACGAGCAGGCGCTCGGCGTGTTGTACGATCGGTGGGCAACGACCGTACACACGCTCGCGTACTATTTGCTCGGGCAGGCTGATGAGGCGGAGGATGCCGTGGAGGAGACGTTCTGGCAGGCGTGGCGAGAGGCGGGCCGGTACGATGCCTCTCGCGGCGCCGTATCGACCTGGCTGTCGACGATCGCGCGGAGTCGCGCGCTCGATCGTCAGCGCGCCCGCCGCCGTCGCGCGGAGGAGCCACTCGAGAGCGTGGTGCCATCCTCCGATGGGACCGGTGGAGTAGCCGGATCCAGAGCCCCCGCGGCGAATCCGCAGCAGGAGGCGGAGGCGTCCGAGCGTGCGCGTGACATTGCGGCGGCGCTCGAGAAGCTTCCGGCCGAGCAGCGCGAGGTCATCGAGCTCGCGTACTTCGGCGGGCTCAGTCAAAGCGAGATCGCCACGCGAACATCGCTGCCTCTCGGCACCGTGAAGACGCGCGCTCGGCTCGCGCTCGAGAAGCTGCGAGCGCCGCTCGCGCAACATCGTGAGGGCGCGCGATGAGCGATCCCCTGGGTCACGACGTCGTGCGCGAGATGCTCGCGCTGGACGCGCTCGATGCGCTCACACCGGAGGAGCGCGCTGCGCTCGATCGTCATCTCACGACGTGCGCCGAGTGCACAGGTGACCTCGCGACATTGCGCGAGGCGGCGGCGGCGATCGGGACATCGCTGCCTCCGCGCCCCATGCCGACCGAGCGCGAGGCTGCGATGCGCGCGCGGCTGCTCGCGCGCGCGATCGATGACCGCGCGGGCGTGACTCCGATTCGCCGGAAATCGGCGCCACAGGCAGGTGCATCGACACGGCCGGCCCCCGCACGCCCCACCGTGGCGCGCTGGCTTGCGGCCGCCGCCTTCATCATCGCGATTGGTGCGATCGCGTACGACATCAGTCTGCGCGCGACCATTCAGCGCCTCTCCGTTGCGCGCGCAGAGCTGCGCGACAGCACGAGCGCGCTCCAGCGGCGCCTCGCCGATCAGCAGGCGATTCTGGATGGGCTCACCGCTCCCGGCGTGCGCGTGATGGACGCTGGAGCCACGAACGCGCGGCAGCCGTATGGACGAATGTTCTGGGATCAGCCCACGAATCGCTGGACGTTCGTGGCGCACAATCTTCCGGCGGCCGCGCCGGGCCACACGTATCAGCTGTGGCTCGTCACGCGCGATCAGAGGAAGGTGAGTGCGGGCACTTTCGCGCCCACCGCCTCGGGCTCGGCCATCGTGCGCGCGACGTACGCGCTCGCCCCGGATTCCCTCGCCGCGATCGCCGTGACGAACGAGCCGGCGGGTGGCTCTGCACAACCGACGACCACCCCGATCCTGGTCGGCCCCTCCGCGAAGTCCGACTAGGAAAGGAACTGGGGCGCCACCCATCGCGCCATCGCGTCACACGCCGCTGTTCGCTTTCTCTGCACAGATCCAATCCCACAATCCCGACGTAGAGAGCCAGGTATCGCCCGATGCCTCGGTCGCATTCGCGGCCCGCACTCACCCGTTGGGAGGAAGCCATGCTCTGGCACAACAACATCAGGAGCCGATCGCGCGCATGGATCGCGATCCTGGCCGTGGTGGTCACGGCGACCGGATTGCTCGTCAAGCGTTCCCTGGCCTCGGATCACCAGGACACCGCCGACGTCGAGCTGAATCCGTCGATGGACATGACCGACGTCTACGCGTTTCCGGGATCCTCGTCCGACCGTATCGCACTGGTACTCAACAGCTGGGCGCTCCTCACGCCTGCGGAAGCGCAGCCCGGCGTCACCAGCTTCGATGACAACCTGCTCTACCAGTTCAAGATCGACAACACCGGCGACGCGCAGGAAGACGAAGTCATTCAGGTGACCTTCCACGGCTCCGGCGCGAACCAGACGGTCGAGGTACGTGGCCCCATCGCCCCTCCGGTCGCAGGTGCCATGCGCAATACCGTCGCCAACGTCACGCCCACGATCAGTGGCAAGGTCGCGACGGTGCTTGGAAGCACGAGCGGGATGCAGGTGTTCGCGGGTCCGCGACAGGATCCCTTCTACATCGATCTCGAGCAGTTCTTCCGCATCATCCCCGATCGCAAGCCGGTCACGGGCCCGCTCTCCCAACTTCCCGACACCGCCACCGCCGGCAGCTTTCGCGCACCTGGCAGCGCGGTCGACATTCTGGGCGGGAGCGGCGGGCATCCCTTCAACGTGCTCTCGATCGTGATCGAGCTTCCCGCTTCGCAACTCAAGGGTAGCTCCACCGGCAAGATCGGTCTCTGGGGCACGATCAGCCGCTGATGACATTCACTCCGCGCACACTTCAGAGGACACTCTCCATGCGACACAGCATCATCAGTCGCAGCGCCGCACGCCGAGTCGTCGGCCCCGCGCTCGCGACCCTACTGCTGGCGTTCGGCGCCTGCAGCAACGACAACAACTCCACGGGGCCAACCACCCGCGAGTACAATCAGGTGCAACGGCTCGGCAATCCGCTCGTGAGTGAAGTGTTTCTCGCCAAGCGGGACCACGCGTTCCACGGATCGATCGGCCCTTCGGACGACGTGAGCGCATTCGCTCCCACGGTGAAGGCGTTTCCGGCTGCGTTCGGCCGTGATCCCGTCATCGGCAACACACTCGCGGCGGTGCTGCTCCCCGACATGCTGATCGTGCAGCTCGACAAGGACCCGGCCTCCGCCGGTTGGCTCAGTTGGGCACTGGCAGATGGATACGGCGGCCGCAAGCTGAGCGATGACGTAGTGGACGCAGGGCTGACCGCCATCTTCGGCCCGCTCCTTGGCGATCCGGCGCACAAGGTATGCGACAACTTCGCGCTGCCGCTGTGCACGGACAACGTTCCTGATCCCGGACGTCACTCGGACACGTTCCCGTATCTCCTGCCACCCGCCTGACGCCGACGCGTGTCCCGCCGCGACGTGCGGCGGGCGCGCCAGGTGTGTGGAGAATGACAATGCCGATCAGATATCGTTCGCTCGCGCTCGTGTTGGTCGGGGCTGCAGCCGCAGGCGGAGCGGCGATGCTGCAGTCGAGGAGCGCGCCTGCGACCGCGACGAAACCGGGTTTCACACCGGCGCAGCTGCTCGACTCCAACATCGCGTTCTATGAAGGGGTCGCGAGGCGCGATCCGTCGGGCGGCATGGCGCTCGGGCAGCTCGCGCTGTTCTACATGCGCCGCGCGCGCGCGACGGGCGACTACCAGGATGTGCTGCGCTCGGAGGCAGCTGCGCGCAGGTCGCTCGAGCATCGCGACGCGCACAATACCCGCGCGCGGCAGGCGCTCGCGGCATCCCTGCTTTCAGAGCACCGCTTCGGCGACGCCCTGGGCATCGCACAGGACCTCAGCGATCGCGACGCCTCGAATGCCGCTTTCCGCGCATCGCTGGGCGAGATCCAGATGGAGCTCGGCCACTACCGCGATGCGCGCGCGACCTTCGCGTCGGTGGCCGGGAACGCGAGCGATCTCTCCGTCGCACCACGACTCGCGCGCTGGGCCGAGCTCGAGGGACATCCCGACGAGTCGTATCGCCTCCTCAACGCGTCGCTGCTCGCGATCATCGATCGCAAGGACGTGCCGGATGAGCAGAAGGCGTGGTTCTGGCTTCGCATCGGCGATCTTCAATTTCGCCGCGGCAGGCTCGACGAGGCGGCGAGCGACTATCGTCGTGGCCTCGCGGCGCACACCGATGACTACCGACTGTTGTCGGCGATGGCGAAGCTCGAGGGAGCGCGCCGCCGGTGGCACGATGCGATCGACTACGGCGAGCGATCGGTGGCCGTGAGCTTCGATCCCGCCACGCTCGGCGTGATGAGCGATGCATACGCCGCGCTCGGCGATAGTGCGAAGGCGAACGAGTATGCGCACGCCATGGAGATTGCCGTGTCGAGGCAGGCGACGGCCTATCATCGCGCGTGGAGCCTGTTTCTCCTCGATCATGGCAGGCGTGTGAGCGAAGTGCTCGCGAAGGCGCAGGAAGAGGTGGGAACGCGCCAGGACATCTACGGCTACGATGTGGTCGCGTGGGCGCTGCATGCCAGTCATCGCAACCAGGAGGCACGCGAAGCCATGAACCATGCGCTCGCTCTCGGGACGCAGGACGCGATGCTCTTCTATCATGCCGCCGAGATCGATCGAGCGCTCGGAAGGCGCGATGTGGCGGCACGGGAGCTCGAGCACGCGCGCACGCTCAATCCGTACCTGACGACGGGAGCGGCCGAATGAGCGAGCTCGCCACGTTCATCCAGCTCGGCTTTCGCCACATCGTGGACATCAGCGCGATGGACCACATTCTCTTCCTGCTCGCGCTGGCCGCGATCTACCGCTTCAGGGACTGGCGCTCGACGCTCTGGGTAGTGACGGCGTTCACGGTGGGGCACTCCATCACCCTGGCGCTCGCGGTCACGGGATTGCTCACGATCTCGCCGAGCCTCGTGGAGTTTCTGATTCCGCTCACGATCATGATCACCGCGGTCGAGAACATCATTGTTCGCGACCGCGGGAGAAGCCTGTGGAGCGGACGCTATCGCCCGGTGTTCGCCGGCGTCTTCGGCCTCGTCCACGGTGCGGGCTTCGCGAGCTATCTCAAGAGTCTCTTCGTCGACCATGTAGCGCTGCCGCTCTTCGGCTTCAACGTCGGCATCGAGATCGGTCAGGTGGTGGTGCTCGTCGCGGCATTCAGTGCGCTCTATGGCATCGATCGGACGATTGCGTGGATGAGGCTTCCGCCGAGCGCGCCGGCGCCGCTCAGGATGCGCGTGCTCGCGGTGTCGTCGCTCGTGGCGGTAGTGGCCGCTCACTGGGCGATCGAGCGCGCGCCATGGTGATTCGGCACCTGATGCGACGACCGCTCGCGATCGCGTTCGTCCTCGGTGCGATCGCAGTCGCCGCGCGGCCGAGCAACGCGGAGGCGCATCCGCTTCACACGACGCTGGTACAGCTGACATACGACGAGCGCGCTCACACTCTCGAAGGTACGATCCGCGTATTCGCCGGGGACCTTGCAGCGGCGGTTGCGAAGCACAGCGGCGCGAAGCTTCCCAACGACGATCGAGTGAGCGATGCAGCCGCATTCGCGTACGTGAGCAGCACATTTCGATTCACGAACGAGGGCGGTGCCGCGCTCGCGTTGAAGTGGTGCGGCTCGCGACGCGCAGGCGACCTGCTTTGGATCTGCGTACGCACTTCGAGCAACGCCGCGCCGAGCGGATTCAGGCTATCGGATCAGATGCTCTGCGAGCTGTTCGACGATCAGATCAACATCGTGCAGACCGTGGCCGGCGCGAAGCACACGAGCATGCTCTTCACGAAAGGCGATGGGTTCAAGAGCGCGCTCTGATCACGTCGCGCGAAAGACCACGCTGTCGGTGAGCAATGGATCCTCGAGGTGCACAGGGTCGCCTGCCTTCGCGCCGGGGATGAGATAGAGCCGCACGGACAGCGGCTTGCGGAGCTTCACGGATTGCGCGGCAACATCGACGATGATGTTCGCGAGCGTCTCCACCGACGTGTCCCCCGGAACTGGTACGACATCGAGCCCCGTGCCGCACACGCTCGAGAAGAGCAGCAGGTCGCGCAGGCCGTAGCGGCCTTCGACCGCGCGGCGCGCGAGCACCTCGTCCTCGAGCACCGGCAACATCAACCCCGCATAGCCACACTGCCGCACAGGAAGGCTCTTCAGCACCTCCGTCACCACGGCGCAAGCGCGGAGCGTGCCGGCGTCGCCGAACGGCACACCACTCAACGCCTCCAGCCCCGAGGCAATGCTGTGCGGGCCGGCGGGCGCCGGCGAGGGATCGATTCCGCCATAGCGCAGCTTCTCGGACTTCGAGATGTTCTCGGCGATCTTTTCGACGGCCCGCAGCTCGGACGTCATGCGCTCTGCCAATCGGCGACGTCCCTCCTCGGCGTCGCTCGCACCGGTGAACGCCTCGCGCACCAGATCCGCGGATTCGCACCCGATGGCGAGCGCGCTCGCGCCATCGTGCCACCCCACGGGAAAGAATGGCGTGCCGGCCGGGATGTTCGCCGCCGCGGCGAAGCGAAAGCTTCCCTTCCCGTCCGGAACCGCGCCGGCCACCGCACGCATGACCTGTGCGGCGACCATCGCCCCGTGCGCGTGCACGCGTGCCGATGGCGAGGCCACGACTACGCTGAAAAAGGTCGCCTTGGTGGCTTTCACCAACTCTGTGGACCACGCCGCGAGATCCGCATCCGGACGATCCAGGCTCCACACGGGTCCGAGGCCGCAGACGGCTCCTCTCTCGTGGACCGACGCATCGATGTCGGCAATTGCGGCTAGCGCCGTAGTGCGAGCGGCCGAGTCGAGCGATGCGATGACGGGAGGCAGCGTCACACGCGTGGTCTGCACCTCGTAACCCTCGGACTCGAACCGCGATCGCGCACGAGCGAGCACCCCGAGCGCGCGTTCCACCGCGCCGCGGTCGGTGATGCGCTCCATCGCGATGCCAGCGGTGATCGTGCGCACGCGCACGCCACGCGCTGCCGCAGGAGAGCTCGTTGCCGCGCGCACGGGCGGGCTCAGTCGCAAGGCGTCACCCACGGCCGACCGAGGGAGCGTCGGATGCAGTGCGGCAATGCCCAGCGAAGCGAGGAAGCGGCGGCG
>DATGDQ010000341.1:0-8282 GCA_035310785.1 Gemmatimonadaceae bacterium
GAACGACATCAGTGCCGGAGGGGTGAAAGACGTGGTCGTAGTCGACAATTTGATTTACGGCGAGCCAAAGAAGGCCTTTTGAGCACGCAGGACAGGCGGGCCGAGAGCAGCATGCTCGGCCCGCGTGGCCAACCGATCGCTGGAGCCGTAGTTTACGCGTCTCTCCCGTGCAGGGGCGACGAAATGCCTGCTTCGAGCGCAATAGAAAACGAGCAGCTCCTCGAGTTCTTCTTCGCGCAATCCACACATGGTTTCTTCTTCATGATGCTGGATGAGCCGGTGGAGTGGGGAGAGCACGTCGACAAGGAAGAGGTGCTCGATTACGTGTTCGAGCATCAGCGGATGACCAAGGTGAACTCCGCGATCGTGACGCAGTTCAATGCCGCGTCGCCCGAGGAGCTGCTCGGACGCACGCCTGCACAATTCTTTGCGCATGATCTCGCAGCCGCGCGGGCGCGATGGATGGAATTCTTCGACCAGGGATACATCCACACGGAAACCGCGGAGCGGAGACTCGATGGCACCCCGATGTGCATCGAGGGCGATTACATGATCATCCGCGACGATCGCGGACGCATCGTCGGTCACTTCGGCATTCAGCGGGACATCACCGAGAAGTACATCGCGCACGAGGAGCTCCATCAATCCCGTGAGCGCCTACGGGCGCTGGCGTGTCGCCTGGAGACGGTGCGCGAAGAGGAGCGCACCGACATCTCGCGCGAGATCCACGACGAGCTCGGACAGGCGCTCACGGGGCTGAAGCTCGACATCGCGTGGATGAAGCGTCGGCTCCCGAGCGATCACGCGATGATCGACCACTGCGCGTCGATTCTGGAGCGCATCGATCATTCACTGAACGCGGTGAGACGGATCGCGACGGAGCTTCGCCCGAGCGTTCTGGATCAACTCGGCCTTGCCGCGGCGCTCGAGTGGCAGGGACACGAGTTCGCGGCGCGAACCGGAATCGATGTCGCCATGGACATCGCCGTTGATGGATGCACGATCCCCGATCAGATGGGCACTGCCGCCTTTCGGATCCTGCAGGAGTCGCTGACGAACATCGCGCGACACGCTCAGGCGACGCACGTCGACGTCAGGCTCACGCAGTCGCCCACGGCGTTCGCGCTGGAAGTCTCCGACAATGGCATCGGATTTCCTCCGCGACGTCTCGAAGGTACGAGCTCGCTCGGAGTGCTCGGCATGCGTGAGCGCGCGCTGGCGTGCGGGGGAGACTTCAGCATCACGTGTCAGCCCGGTCGCGGCACGACCGTACTGCTGCGCGTACCGCTCTCGGACGAGCCGACACAATGATTCGGATCGCGATTGCGGATGATCACCCGATCGTGCGCGAGGGGCTGCGCCGCATCGTCGGCGAGGATGCGAGCCTCACCGTGACGGGGGAAGCATCGACGGCGCCGGAGCTGTTCCGGCTCCTCGCTGCGGCCGCGGTGGATGTCGTGCTGCTGGACGTGAGCATGCCCGGATCCTCCTTCACGGACACGCTGCGCGATCTCAGGATCAGATTCCCGAGCGTGAAAATTCTCGTGTTGAGCGCACATCCCGAGGATCAGTGGGCGATGCGCGCGCTGCAGGCCGGCGCCGCGGGCTATCTCACCAAGGACCACTCGCCCGAGCAGCTCGTGCAGGCGATCCACCGCGTGGCTCGCGGACGCAAGTACGTGAGTGAGACCATGGCCGAGCGGCTCGCGGGGATGGCTGACGATGACCTGTCTCGCGCGCCGCACGAGCGCCTGACTCAGCGCGAGTTCGAGGTGCTGCGCGCTCTGGGCAGCGGGTTGATGGTCAAGGACGTGGCGGCGCAACTCCGCCTCAGCGCGAAGACGGTCAGCACCTACCGCTGCCGTCTTCTCGCCAAGATGGGATTCACGTCCAACGCGGACCTCGTGAAGTACGTGGTTGCACACGGCCTCATGAAGTAGGGCAAGCGCTCGCTAGTGAAGCGGAAGCCCAGTCGGCACGGGCCAGAAGGCGGGGCTGCGGACCAACTGATGATCCTTGATGGCGACGCGAACCGCCGGTGCCGGAGTACCCGATGCGGCAAGTGTCGTGTGATCGTACTTCGCGAGCACACCCTCCGCATACGCGACCCACAGATCCCCGTGATCGTCGAACGCCAAACCAAGGGGCAAAGGCGGAGTAGCGCCAGCGGCCGAGATCACGATGTCCGCGTGAACGAAAGCGGTCGTGGTCAGGTGCTCCGCACGAATCGCGATCACGTTCAGCAGCCCCGAATTGGCGATCCACAAGTTCCCCGCCGCGTCGAAGGCGAGTCCAACGGCACCGCTGATGTCAGGACCGATCGACGTCAGAACGACTTCCGGAACGATCCGGGCGGACGAGTCGAGCTGGGCGGCGCTGAACTTGGAGATCCTGTGCGCCTGGGTATCGGAGAACCATAGCCCGCCCGCCGCATCGAATGCGAGTCCCGTGGGACGCCCGACGTCGGAGAGAATCACCGATGGCGTGGGTCGGCCGGAGGCTGCAAGCTGTGCGGAGTCGAAGCGCACGAGCGTCCCGTTGCCGGTGTTGGCGACCCACAAGTTGTGTGAAGCATCGAATGCCAACGCCGACGGCGCCGCGAGCGATTCATTGGCGGGTGCGATCACTCTGGATGCCACGCGTACTCCGGACGTCGCGAGCGCGGATTGCTTGAACGCGACGAGCAGGGAGTCATTCTGGCTCGTCATCCACAGTGTCCCTTCGGCATCGAAGGCGACGCTGTTGAAGCCGTGCAGGGATGCGCTGCTGGTCGTGATCGCCGTTGCCGGCGTGACATCGCCACTCGAGAGCAACTGTGGAGAGGTGAGGCGAAGTATGGCGGGCGCGCTGCCGCTGACCGTCCAGAGCCCGTTGACGACGGTCGTATCCGGCGGCGGAGGAGGATACTGACCACCCGGTGAAGTGGAGTAGTCTCCGCAGCTCGCGCTCGCGAGGACCGTCAGGACCAACATTGCCGTGAGAGCAGTGATGCGCATCATATGGTAGCGCCTTCCATGGGCGAAAAAGTCGTTGAAGAGCTCAAGGGAACATCTATGAGAGGTGTCGAGCATTCTGCGGATAGCGCAAACGAGCCGTCCCAGCGGGCCATGAGGACGGTCGCGAGACAGTTGCCGACCACGTTGATGGAGGTGCGCGCCATGTCCATCAGTGCGTCGACGCCGAGTATCAGTGCGACGCCCTGCAGCGGTAGTCCGAATTGCACCGCCGTCGCCGTCAGGATCACGAGCGATGACCGAGGCAGGGCGGCGGCGCCCTTACTCGTGAGCATCAAGGTGAGCATCATGAGGACCTGCTGATGCAGCGACAGATCCATCCCCGCCGCCTGCGCCACGAATAGCGAGGCGATCGCCAGATACAGCGTGGTGCCGTCCATGTTGAACGAGTACCCCGTCGGAAGCACGAAGGCCGCGATGTGCCGCGGCACTCCGAGCTGCTCCATGCTCTGAAACGCCACCGGCAGCGCGGCCTCGGATGAGGCGGTGGTGAATGCCACGAGCCACGGGGTCTTCACCGCGCGCAGAAACCGCTGAATCGGCACGCGCGCGACGAGCGCGATCGGCAGCAGCACGAGCAGTGCGAATACGACCAGCGATCCGTACAGCGTCAGCACCAACACGCCGAGATTGCCAAGCACGGCGATTCCGCTCCTGCCGACGGTCGCGGCGATCGCACCGCCGATGCCGAGCGGCGCGACCATCATCACGAGACCGACGAGCTTGAACATCACTTCGGTCAGGCTTTCACAGAAGGTCAGCACCACCCACTTGGCGGCACTTGGCACCTGCGAGAGCGCGACGGCGAACAGCACGCTGAAGAAGACGATCTGCAGCGCATCGTTGCGCGCGGCAGCATCGAAGATGCTCTGTGGCACCAAGTGCTCGAGGATACCCGAAAACGATGGCGGCACCGGCGCGGCGTCCATGCCCGTCGCCGATGTGGCGAATCCCAGATGTATGCCGACACCCGGCTTGACGACATTCACGATCGTCAGGCCCACGATGAGCGCGAGGGTCGTCACGACCTCGAAGTACGCGAGCGACCGGAGAGCGAGCCTGCCGACACGACGCATGTCGTCGCCGTGTCCCGCGATTCCGACGACCAGCGTCGAAAAAATGATCGGCGCGAGCAGCAGCTTGATCATGCGCAGGAACAGCGTCGACAGCACCTGGAGGTCGGACGCGTGAAACGGTCCCGTGTTCGGCCCATCGGGAAAGCAGTAGCCGACGACCACGCCGAGTACCATCGAAATGAAGATCCAATGCGTCTGCGACAGGCGTAGCCATTGGGGGCGCCACGACGAGTCGGCTTCCGACTGTTGTTGTTCGATGGTCATGGTTCGCCCGAGGTTCTTCGCGCGGTAGTCACGCAGAATACGCCGCGATGTCGATCCGGTCAGTCGGCACCTCAGGCCAGCTGTGCTGGGGAATGTGCAACCCCGCGTGTAGGGCGCCGTCCTACGCGCTCCGCGGCGCGGGATATGCCCACTCACGCGCACGTTCTCGCGAATGCGCACTGCCCTCTCACGCGATCGCTCATGACACGACCTCTCGAAGGAACCGTAGCGCTGGTGACCGGCGCGAGCAGCGGCATCGGCGCCGCAACCGCGCGCGCGCTCGCCGCCCAGGGAGCATCCGTCGCGCTTGTCGCTCGGCGCGCGGATCGTCTCGAGCAGCTCTCGAGCGAGATCGAGTCGTCCGGCAGACGGACGCTCGTGCTCGACACGGATGTGAGCGACGCCGCACAGGCGCAAAGCGCGGTGGAGCGAACGGTGCGTGAGCTCGGCCGACTCGACACCGTGATCAACAATGCTGGCGTCATGCTGCTCGGACCCATCGAGAACGCGCCTCTCGAGGAGTGGGAACGGATGGTGAAGGTGAACGAGCTCGGAGTGCTCTATGTCGCGCACGCGGCGCTGCGACATCTGCTGGAGGCGGCGCAGAACGGGCCGCGCCGGGTGGCCGATCTCGTGAACGTCAGCTCGGTCGCGGGACGCGTGGCGCGCCGCAACTCGGGCGTCTACAACCTCACGAAATTCGGGATCGGCGCGTTCAGCGAATCCCTGCGCCAGGAGGTCACCGGACGGCACGTGCGCGTGTCGCTGGTGGAGCCCGGCGCCGTGGATACTGAGCTAATGAGCCACGTTCGCGCCGAGGTGCGCGCGCAGGCCGCGCAGCGATTCGCGAACGTCGAGCGGCTCGAGGCTGATGACATCGCGGACGCGATCACATTCGTAGTGACGCGTCCGCGACGCATGGCGATCAATGAGATTCTCGTGCGGCCTACCGAGCAGGAGCCATGAACAGCGGTGCGGCGACGTGCAATCCCTAGAACGCGATCCAGGTGAAGAAGTAGAGCGTGTTGTTGTCGGACGCGTTGCGACCGGATCCATCGTACGCGTTCGAGGCCCCGTTGAACTTCGAGTACGCGATGTACTGCAGCCCGAGACGCGCGTTCTGCCAGGCGTTGAAATCCAGTTCGCCGATGACGCCGGACGAATTCGGGCTTCCGTTCGCGTTGCCGGTCACGGGAGATTCCGGATACAGAATGGCGTCGCTGGTCCCGGTGGTGTTGAAGTAGCCCAGGGTGACCGTTCCGCGGTTTGACGGCATGAAGGACGCGTTGGCGCGGAACACCTTGAGAAGATTGTGCAGGTTCGCCGCCGCCGGCTCATCGCCCGTCACAGACGCACCGAGGTGCTGATCCTCGTGGATGTACGTCGAGCGCACGATGAATACGCCCTGATTGATCGGCGCCTCGAACTGGAGATCACCCGCCAGATCAATGTATCTGTTCGTCAGCCCGGTCACGCCCGTTGGATACAGATGCGCGGTCATTCCGTAGGTGCCCAGCATCAAGTAGTTCTTTCCGAACTGATGCTGAAGCGCGAGTCTCCAGTATGGAATGACGTTGTGCGCGACGCTGCTCGCATCCGGCCCAAGGGGCGCAGATACCCCTTGCTGCGCGGAACGGTACGCCGTCACCTCGGTGTAGACGAGCTGGTGCCACAGCCCGTAGGCGCCGAGCCCGAGCACTTGCTGCCCCAGGGCGCCGTCGATGAGCGCTCCCGCCGTGGGCGACGGAGCGACCGACGATGTCATGAAGGGAAAGCCCCATGCGGGCACCGTATTCCACACATCCTGCATGGTCGGATTGTTGTGGAGCGTCACGCCGTACAGGAGCTCCTGCGAGAAGAGACGCGTGCGGTCGGCAAACCGGAACTCGGCGTTGTCGAGCCCGATGCTCCCGTCGGGCGCCGCGTACGTGAGCTGGACGAACGCGCCCAGCCTGGGTGTAATCTCGCCGGCGACGAAGAGGCTCAGCTGATCGGGGAATACCGTCGAGTTGTTCTGCGTATCGGGTTGATCCTTCTTCGTATTCGTCACCGACATGACGGCCATCGCCGAGAGCGGTGGGAAGGGAGCGAGTCGCAGCGAGGTGCGCGACGAGTCCCCAGCATTGATCGTCTGCAGCCCGGTCAGCGTGTATCCGTTGAGCTTGAACAGTCGCCCGAATGGTGTGAGCTGGGGAAAGCCGTAGTGGCACACACTGCAGGCGAGCTTGGTCTGCCGCGAGAAGCCCGGAATGCGTCTCGTTCGAAGCACCCGAATCTCTTCGCTCGACGGAAGCACCACCTTGCGCGCGTCCAGATACGGCAGGAGTGAGTCACGAGGAACGGTTTCGGCGGACGCGCGGGCGAAGGGTGTAGCCGCGAGCATTGCAACCAGGCCTATCGCTGCGAGCGCCGTTCGCTGCAACAGCATCAGACCACGTGCGCATGTCATTGCGAATGTCCTCGGAGGGGGGATGATGCTGCGACTACTTCGTGGGCGGGCCAACCGTGAGCGTTCCATGCATGCCAACGGATTCGTGCGGATCGCAGACGAATTCATACACGCCGTCGACGAAGCGGCTGTCGATCACGAGATCGTACGTCTGGCCGGGCGTCATCACGTAGGGTCCAGTCGACTCGGCACCGAGCTTGGCTCCTTTCGGCATCTTCTTGAAGTCGACGTCGTGCGGCGCCGAACTGGCCTGCACGAAGCGCACGGTATCGCCTCGCTGCGCCGTGATCGCGGCCGGCTGAAAGACGAACTGGCCATTTGGAGCATCGGCCATTTTCACCGTGATCACGTGTGATGCGCCCTGCGCGGAGAGCGGGACGGCGATACACAGCGCAAGCGCCGCGGCGAGGGCGATTGAAGCGAGACTAGCGGAACGCATGGGACATCTCCCGGTAGGATTCTCTGGGAAATTGCCGAGCGGGTAACGACGCGTCTGTCAGGCACGACGCTACACGCCGCTCGTGTCAACGATCGAAGATGTGCCACGCTCGATGACAAGGCGGCAGGCGCCCGATGTCTCCGGAAGCCTGCCGCCCGAATCAGCCGAATTGACTGAGCTCAGATTATGGCGTCGCCGCGACCGTCGAGAGCGTGAACGATGCGGTCGTCGGCTGTCCCGACACGATGCTCACCGCCATGGGAATGGCGGGGGTCGTGGTGAACGTCACGCCTGCGGGCGCGGTGAGAGTCACGCTCGTGCTCCCCGACGGGAGAAAGGGAAATTGCGCCTGAAAGATTCCGCCGCCCGCGTCCGTGAGGGCGACGCTGCTCGTGCTCGCATCACTGGCCGTCACCACGGCCGTGAAGTCTCCGAGCGTGAGAGGCGTGCCGTTGATGCTGGGCAGCGTGAGCGCAGGATCCGCCTGAAGCTGAACGGTGAGGCCGCCCGTCAGCTGGAAGTCGGTGGCCTTGATGACGGGGTGCATCTCCCACTGGCCGGATGCGCCGGCAGCATGCCCGAAACTCTGCGCGACGTTGAAATCGATGAGCAAGATCTTCGAGCCGCCCGTCAGTGTCGCGCTCCCAGGGGGGAGATTCACTTTCAGGCCACTCTGCCCGAAGCTCGGCATCTGGAGCATGCCGGCGACCTGCGCGCCCGGTGGCAGCCCCGAATAATCGGCGGACGAGGCGTAGATGCTCGTGCTGCCATCGGAGTTCTCCACCGCGATATACGCACCGGTGATCACGAACCGCATCTGCGCGTACGTGCCCGAGGGAACGACGGCATCCTTCACCAGCTGCGCCGTCGTGCTGGCGAGCGTGAGGAGATCGACGGTAACCGGCGTGTTCATCAGCACCTGACTTCCGCCTGTGCCCTGCAGATCGATTTCCGAGATCGTGACGACGGCCGACTTCACATCACCCGGTGCATCGGTGAGGAGGAGCGACACCTTCGTCGTTCCGGAGGATGTGGTATCG
>DATGDQ010000342.1:0-2878 GCA_035310785.1 Gemmatimonadaceae bacterium
CATCGGCACAACGGATACATCGCGCACACGACCCCGGCCCACACCAGGTAGACGATCGGGAGCGAATATCCCCATCCGGGTGGCGCCGTGAACGGATAGTGTCCGAGGTCCGGCGACTCGAACATCCAGTGGCCGCTGCCGTATCGCACGACGCACGTCACGAGCGCGAGCAGATGTATGAGGGGAAAGTGAACGACGTAATAGAACAGCGGCACCCGTCCGAAGATGATCGCGGGCCGCAGCACACGGGGCGTCCCGCCGTCTACCGCTCGGAGAAACAGGAGCGCCGGACCGAGAGTCATGAGGAGAAAGAGGAGCGAGGGTGGGTACTTGGTGGTGTTCAGGAACGACAGCACCGTGTACACCGGCGCATCGTGGCGCGTCCACCGCGACGGATCTCCATATGCGTTCAAGGCGCGCAGCGCGAGGAACGCCAACGTCAGCGCGATGCCCAGGCGCGAGAGAACGACGCGACGCCGCGCTGCGCTCCAGGCGTAGATCGCACCGAGCCCGTAGCCGACTGCGGTCACGCCGATCCACGGAATGAGCGGATACGCCGCGAACACGACGTGGGCTGGCGAGTTCAGGACGAAACCCGGCTGGTGAAGAATGATCCACAACGGACTCGTGGATCGCACGGAATCGAGAAGATTGTGAGCGGCGATCATGACGATGCCGATAGCGGTGACCGCGGGGGTCGGAAGACGCACGAGCGCCGCGAGCGCGATCATCGACCAGCCGAGCGCCCAGAGCACGAGCAGCAGCGTCACGCGATAGTCGAAGTTGAACTGGTAGGCGAGGCAGCGCAGGACGATCGCGTCGAGCGCGATGAGCCAGAGGCCGCGAGTGAACAGGAACCCGGCGAGGTTGCCGCGCGAGCGCCTGCGGCTCGACAGAAACGCACCGGTGCCGGTGAGCAGGAAGAACACGGGCGCGCAGATGTTGGTGATCCAGCGCGTCAGGAACAGGGCCGCCGAGGCAGTGGAGAGGTCGGTTGGATTCTGTCCCGGAATGCCGAAGTAGTCCCGAGTGTGGTCGAGCGCCATCAGGATCATGATCACGCCGCGCACGACGTCGATCGAATCGATGCGAGTGCGTGTAGCGCCCGAAGCACGCGCGTCGAGCGGCGCGATAGAGCCCGCAGTTCCTGCAATGGTTGCTGCCACGATATGCTCCGGATGTCGAGTCGGTATTCGTCTGTGAACGCCACCTGAGAGCGCTCAGAAGCCCGCGAGCATGCCGCGCCACGACTCGGCGCGCAACGCGGGGCGGCGTCCGGGCACTGTCAGGATTTGCTGACAACGCGATCGTCCCGGGTATCGCGAAGGCGCACGTGTCTCCACTTCGAGTGTCTCGGCCGAGCTCGATGGTCGGCAAATGGGCATGGAACGGAGCGTGCCCACCTGCAGGCTGTGTAAGCTACTGGCGCGCCATGTTCGACCGTTTCGCTCCGCACTAATCTTCACCGCTGAGCTCCCTGTGTCACATCCTACTCCCTCGGTCCATCGTTAGTGACTCGGCAGCGCATCAGTGTCGTGATCCCTTGTTACAACAGCGCACGCTTTCTGGATGAAGCGCTGCGATCGGTACACGAACAGACTCGTCCGGTTGACGAGATCATCGTCGTCGACGACGCGTCGACCGACGAATCAGCCGCCATCGCTCGCGCGGCGCAGGTCACCTGCATCTCGCTCGACAGGAACAGGGGGCCGGGCGCCGCCCGCAATCGTGGCATCTCGTCCAGTACGGGTGATCTCATCGCCTTTCTCGATGCCGACGACTACTGGATGCCGACTCACATCGAGGAGGTCGCCGGGCTGCTCGAGCGCTACCCGGCGAGTGTCGTGGCGTTCTCCCGTATCCAGCGATTCGGCGAGGAGGACGTCGTTGCTCCACCATACGTTCCGGAAGGCCCACCCTCCTTCATGTTCTGGCAGCTCATCGAAGAGAACATCGTCGCACAATCCTCGGCCGTCGTTCGCCGCAAGGTGCTTCGGAACGAAGCCTACGACGAGTCGCTGCGCTATTCCGAGGACTACGACCTCTGGCTGCGCCTCGCACGGCGATTTCAATTCGTGTGCACGAGTGCCGTCACCGCCGGCTATCGCGTGCACCCGAATCAGGCCTCACGGAACGTGACGGAGATGGTTCTGGGCCGCTGGCGCGTGAAGCACCGGTTCCTGACGCGTGCGAAGAAGATCGAAGCGCCCGAATTCGTGGCCCAGCTCGAGAAGCAAATGCTGCGCGCGTTCTCCTACGGCTTGCAGACGGCGTGGGACAATCGCAACGAGGCGCACCTGCGCGCCGGTCTCGCGATTCACAAGCTGGTCCCGAACAGTGCACGCGTTCACCGGTATTGGGTTCGCCGGTATCGCCTGCTGTGGCCATTCTGGCTCGCGCTCGCCGGAGCCTGGGGTCGCATGCTCCCGTCCGTGCGTGGTTACGTGCGACCGCTGCTCACTCCAGTGTTCGGACCCGTGGACGAGCGCTCGCCGCTTCCCGACTACCTGCCGCCCCCCGCCGGCGAGCCCGAATGATCGCGCGCGACATGCGCGGGCACACTCAGGAGCCCCCACGCAATGCTCGCGCGTCTCATATGTACGCTCCACACATCGGCTGACGCGTAGAGTCGCCGCACGCGATAGGCAAGCTCCTGCGAGAGCGCTTCCCGCCACACCCAGCGCGGGCGGCCGAGCCACGTCGCCTCACCCTCGGCATCGCGCGTGCGCGCGAGTGACATGCCGTTTCCGAAATAGTATCGGCGCAGGTAACGCACGCTCTGACGCTCAGGCGCGATCACGTGCCTCAGACGAGCGCCCGGCACCCAGCGGCCTGAGGCGCCCTCCGCGAGCAGCGCCCCGAGGACCGCCCACTCCTC